>JAJXXM010000386.1 GCA_021781095.1 bacterium | reverse complement strand
ATATCGTCGACGCCTTTCGTTGGGTGTTAGGCGAGACCAGCACGCGTAGTCTCCGCTCCGACAAGCTCGAAGGCGTTATTTTCGCCGGGACCGATAAACGGAAACCGCTCGGCCTCGCCGAGGTCTCTCTGACCTTCGATAATACCGACGGACGTCTGGCGACCGATTTTCGCGAAGTCGAAATCACGCGCCGCACCTATCGCGCGGGCGAAAGCGAATATTTTATCAACCGCTCGCAGGTACGTTTGCGCGACATTCACGATCTTTTAATGGGTACGGGGCTGGGGCCGGGTTCGTATTCTATCGTTTCGCAAGGGCAGATCGACGCGATCCTCACCAGCAAACCCACAGAGCGCCGCGCGCTCTTCGAAGAGACGGCGGGCATCAATAAGTTTCTCGCTCGCAAAAACGAATCGCTGCGCCAACTCGAAAAAACTGAACACAACGCGATCCGCATCAACGATTTGATCGCCGAGATCGAAAAACGTATCCCCGAGCTCGAAACGCAGGTACGGCGCGCGAAGCGTTACCGCAAAGTACAGGCTCGAGTGCGCGACCTGGAGATCCTTTCCTATCTGCGCGCGAGCGCCTCGCGCCGCGCAGAGCGGGCGCATCTCGCCGACGACGGCGCGCGCATCGAAGAGCGCCGCGGTAACGCCGCGGCAAGCGCGGCAAGCCTCGGCGGGCTTTTCTCGGAGGTGCGCAATCGGCTGTACCAGGCCGATCTCGCGCTGGAAGATTTGCGAGCGAACGCACAGGAGCGCAGAAGCGAACTCGCACGCGTTGAGGCCGATTACGCCGCTGCACTCGCGCGCCGCGAAGCGCTCGAAGCGCAAGATACGCAAACATCGGCCGATGTCGAGCGCGTCGCCCGCGAGCGTGAGGAGCTCGGGGCAACGATCGCACGGCTCGAAGCCGAGATCGAACCGCTCGTCACCGAACTCGAAGCTGCTCGCGAACGCGAGCTTGCTGCGCAGGCAGCGCTCGCACAGGCACGCGCGCAACTCGACGCAATCTTCACGCGCTTGCGCGAAGTCGAGGCCGATGCCGCACGCGAAGCGACGGCGCGGGCCGAACGTCGAGCGCAGGGCGAGAGTCTGCGCGGTGAGATCGCGCGACTCGAAGGAGAGATCGCCGACGATGCAGCGCGGCTCGGTGGACTCGAACACTCGGTCGACGAGAGTACGCACCGATACGCACAGCACGAAAGCGCGCTCGCACACGCCGAAGAGCAACAACGCGATGCTCGAGCCGCGGTGGAGAACGCGCAAGCGACCCACGCGCAGGCACAGAGCGCCGCCGCCGCGGCAACTGCATCGTTGCGCGAGCATGCAGGTGAGGTGAAGGCCGCTGAATCGCGCCTGCACACCATCGAGGAGCTCGAGAATTCGCTGGAAGGGCACGTGCCTGGAACGCGCGCGGTGATGGAAGCGAAGCAGCGCGGAGAGCTCGGCGGCATCGAAGGCATCGTCAGCAATCTCATCACCACCGACGAGAAATATGCGCGCGCAATGGATATCGCGTTCGGCGCGCGCCTTTCGAACATCGTGACGACCAGCTCCGAAGACGCCGAGCGCGGTATCGACTTTCTTAACGCGCGCGAAGCCGGGCGTGCAACCTTCTTGCCGCTCGACACGCTCTCGGCGCGCGATGCCCGCACGATGACTGCGGAACTCAGCGCTATTCCCGGTGTTATCGACTACGCGCATCGCCTCGTGCGAACCGACGCGCGCTACGAAGGCGTCGTTCGTTTTCTCGTCGGCAACGTGCTGGTCGTCGATACCCTTCAGACCGGCATCCACTTAGTGCGCGAGCGCAAAATGCGCGAGACGATCGTGACCCTAAGCGGCGAGCAGATTACCGGCGGCGGAGCGATTACCGGCGGCCGCTTCCAACGCGAACGTTCGCTGCTTTCGCGGCGCGTCGCGGCGCAAACCCTTCGCGGGCAACTCGATGCGATGCATGCGACGCTGCGACGGCTCGAAGCCGAGGCGAATGCCTGCGCAGAGCGCATCAACAGCGCCGCGCGCGGGCTCGACGAGGCGCGCGAGGCCTCGAACGCCTGCGACGTTCATGTAACGGAGTTGCGCGGGGAGCTCGCCGCGCTGGGGGCGACGCTCGAGCGGACGAATGCCGAGGTAGGCACGGTGCGCGCGCATATCGAGGAGCGGCGAGGTACCCTAGCGGTCGCGCGTCAACGGGCGCTTGCGCTCGGTGACGCAACGACGTCGCACGCGAGTGGTGACGAAGAGCGCGAACGGCTCGAGGCCGAGCTCGCGCAGGCTCGCGCGGGCATCGCGCGTTCCGAAGAACAGCAACGCGAAGCGACGCAGATAGCGGCCGCCTTACGCGAACGCAATGCCGCGTTACACGCCGAACGGGACGCGGCGGCCGCGCGATTGGGAATGCTCGACCAAAATCAGGAGCGCGCACGCGATGCGCGGGAGCGCATGCTCGCCGAGATTGCAACGCTCGTCGATGAAACGCGACGTCTGCATGCCCATGCTGAAGGCTTGCGCGGCGGCGTCGCCGAGATTGACGCCCGCCTGGAAACCGCTCGACGCGAACGCGAGCAACTCGCCGCGCGTCAGGCACAGCTTGAGGGCGAGCTCAAGCAAGCGGAGTTCGAGGAGCGCGAAGCATCGCACGAAGGCGAGCGCGTGCGGACGCGCCTCGCCGAGATCGACGCGGAATTAGGAATGCTTGTGGCGCAGTTCGCTCAGAACCCCGCCGGCGATGAAGAGTGCGCCGATGTCGCCTCCCGCTATGCAGATCAGGGAGATGAGGTCGTTGAAGAGTTGCCGCGCTTCCGCGACGAGTTGGCGCGCTTGAGCGCAAATGTCAATCTCAACGCCGAAGCGGAGAGCGAGGAGCTCGCAGCGCGCGACCAAGAGCTTCGGCAGCAACTTGAGGACGTTATGAAGGCGCGCGAGACGCTGCTCGAATCGATTCGCGAGATCGAAAAACAGACGCAGGTTCGCTTCAACGAGACCTTCGAAAAGGTCGCCGAGGCGTTTACCGAGAGCTTCGATCGCCTCTTTCCGGGCGGACAAGCGAAGATGTGGCAAACGAATCCTGAGAATATCTCAGAGACTGGTATCGAAATTTCGGCGCAACCGCCGGGCAAGAAAGCAATGCCGCTCGCCGCGCTATCGGGCGGAGAACGCGCGATGGTGGCAGCCGCGCTGATCTTCGCACTCATTAAAGTGAAACCGTCGCCGTTCTATCTGCTCGATGAAATCGATGCCGCCCTCGACGATGCCAACGTCGAACGGCTTTCGCAGATGGTGCGCGATCTTCAAGGCGATTCGCAGATGATCGTCGTTACCCACAATCGCAAGACCATGGAGATCGCCGATCGTCTCTATGGCGTCTCGATGGCGGAGCCGGGAGTGAGTTCGATCATCTCCGCCGAGCTCACCCCGGATCCGGAGCTCGCACTTGCCTGAACGTTCGCGCGAAGCCGCGCTCTTCTCCGTCTCCGATAAACGCGGCGTCGAGCAGGTAGCGCTTGCGCTGCATGCGCGCGGCGTGACGATCTATGCCACCGGAGGAACGCGGAGCTACCTCGTCGATCGCGGCGTCCCGGCGCAGGATGTCGAGGCGCTGACCGGTTTTCCCGCACTCTTCGGCGGACGCGTGAAAACATTGCACCCGAAGGTCTTCGGAGCGATTCTCTACGATCGTGTTGCCGAGGAGCACCTCGCACAGATCGAACAATACGCGATGCCGAGCATCGTTGCCGTGGTGGTCAATCTCTATCCGTTCGAGGCGA
>JAJXXM010000051.1 GCA_021781095.1 bacterium | reverse complement strand
CGTTATCGGCCTTGATCTGTTCCATCTCGACGTTCCGCAGCGTGTTGATCTCACGCATGTTTTCGGAGCGCTCGGCGGTCGCTTCGTCGAAGAGCGCCGACTGCATCGAGAGCTGCTCTTGGTGCTGCATCTGCGAGGCGTAGAGGCCGAGCTGGAAGTTCTCGTCCCAAGAATTCATCGCGTTCATCGCGCCGTTCTGGGCGCCGCCGGCGATAGCGGAGGCGCCCATCGAGAGCAGGGCCGGGGCGGCGGCTTCGGCGAGTGCGGGAAGAAAGGCCACGAGTGTTCTCCTTTTAGGAAGCGGAGGTGGCGGCATTCGATTCGGCGGCGAGTTCGTCGAGCCAGGGCTGCTCGCCGTGCCGGGCCGCAGGGGGCGGGGCGAGGGGGATCGTGGGGCTGGGGCCGGCGGCCTGCGGCGCGTATCCGGCAGCGTTGGCGGCGGCGCTGGGGAGCTCGGCGCGTGCGTCCTCGATCTGCGTCTGGTGGCGAAGCACCGAGTCGGCGTAGCCGAGTACGCTCCCATCGGCCCAGCGGGTCGTCGTCCCCCGGGCGGTCGGCGAGCCGGCATTATAGGCGGAGAGCGCTGCGCGTTCGTCGCCGCCGTAGCGCCCCAGGAGTCCATGCAGCATCTCGGCGGCTCGCTCGGCGTTCTGCGCGGGATCCATCGCCGCGGGGCGGCGGGCGAAGGCGTGATAACGGTCGTCGATCTGAAAGAGGCCGTGCCCATGCCCGCCGTCTCCGAGAATATTGCGCCCGGCGTTGAGCCCCGGGCCGCCGGTCTCTTGGGCGGCAACCGCGGCGAGCAGGGTCGGGTCGAGGCCGTTTCGTGCGGCGGCACGGGCGATGGGGGCGGCATAGGCGACGCCGTGTGCGGCGAGCGAGGCGGCCGAGGCGGAGAGTGCGGTCATAGCATCGCCCCTCTGCGACGAGGGAGTGGTTTGACAAGAGTCCGGCCCGCCTCTACAATGGCTTGGTTGTACCAAAGGGCCCCGCCTCGGCGGGGCCTTCCCAACGCAAGGCGCAGGTTTCTTTGGCTCGCTCGCACACCGTCGATCTCTCCGGCCTCCTCGCGGGAAGCCGCCAGCGGATCCTTATCGATGACGAGGTCGCCCTAGAACCCTTCGAGGATATCTCGTTCGTTGGGCCCGTTCGCGTTCACCTCGAGGTGCAGGCCACCGATGGCCTCCTCCACCTCGTCGGCGAAGCGGCGGGCACGGTGGGCGCTGCGTGCGTGGGGTGCCTGGAAGAGGTGGAGCGACCGATGGTGGTCGCGATCGACGAGCGCATCAACCCGCACGTCGGCCGCGAGGACGACCCCTTCGGCGAAGGAAACGTCCTTCTCGGCGGGCGATTGGATATCGCCGATCTAGCGCAGCAGGTGCTGCTCGGTGCGCTTCCGATGCGGATGCGCTGCTCCGAAGAGTGCCGCGGGCTTTGCGGGCTCTGCGGAACGAACAAGAACTCGGGCGCATGCTCGTGCGAAACTGGAGATAAACGTGGCGAACTTAAAATGGAAAACCCCTCGCAGCAAGACGCGTAGCCGTCGCGCCGCGAACTGGAAACTCAATCCCGTGACGACGACGGCCTGCTCGCAGTGCCGCCAGCCGAAGCGTCCGCATTTCATCTGCGAACATTGCGGTACCTACGATGGGCGCACGGTGGTTGAAGTCCGCGACGAACACGCCGGCCACACGCACGACTAAGTGTCGTTGACCGGAGTTCGGATCGCGGGCGTCGGGCATTACGCGCCCGAGCGCGTCGTAACGAACGAAGATTTCGCTCGTTGGCTCGATACCTCCGACGAATGGATCGTCTCGCGCACCGGAATGAAGCGGCGCCATTGGGTCGCCCCCGGTGAAGCGACGAGCGATCTCGCCGTCGCTGCCGGGCGCAAAGCGCTCGCGCATGCCGGGCTCGAGGCGAGCGATATCGATTGCTTTATCGTCGCCACCGTCACCCCCGATTACAGTTTTCCGGCGACCGGGTGTATCGTGGCGTCGCGTCTCGGCGGCGTCGATAAACCGGGCTTCGATATCAACATCGCGTGCAGCGGCTTCATCTACGGTCTCACCACTGCCTCGGCGTTGATTCGCGGCGGCGTCTACAAGCGGATCTTGCTGATCGGCGCCGAGACGTTGACCTCGATCACCAATTACGAAGACCGCGGGTCGGCGATTCTCTTCGGCGACGGCGCCGGCGCCGTCGTTTTAGAAGCCTCGGAAAAAGATTCGTTTCTTTCCTCCGAGCTCGGTTCCGACGGCAGCCGCCCGGAACTGTTGTTCGTTGAAGCCGGCGGCTCGCGCAACCCCATCGACGCCGAGAAACTCGCCGAGCGCAAAAACTTTCTTTCGATGCAAGGGCGCGAAGTCTTCAAGTTCGCGGTCACGAAAATGATCGCCGCGACCGACGTCGCGCTGCAAAAAGCGAACCTCACGCGCGACGATTTGGACCTGCTCATTCCGCACCAAGCAAATAAACGTATCGTCGACGCTGCGGCAAAATATCTCGAAATGGGCCCCGACCGCGTCGTCATCAACATTCACGAATACGGGAATACCTCCGCGGCATCGATTCCGATCGCCCTCTCCGAAGCGGTCGCAGCGGGGCGCGTCCACGATAACGACGTGATCGTCTTCGTCGCGTTCGGCGGCGGCCTCTCGTGGGGCGCGGTGACGTGGCGGTGGTCGGCGTGAGCGGAATGCGCGTCGGCGCGATTTTTCCGGGACAGGGTTCGCAGACGCTCGGCATGGGCGTCGATGCGGCGCAACGCTATCCCGTCGCTGCCGAACTCTTCGAGCGCGCTCGCGCGATTCTCGGTTACGATCTCTTGGCGCTGCAACGCGAAGGCCCCGAAGAGCGCCTGCGCGAGACGCAGTATAGCCAGCCGGCGATTTTCGTCACCAATCTCGCGCTCGCGTACGCCGTCGATGGGCTCGCGGAGCACCTCGTTGCGAGCGCCGGGCACTCGTTCGCGGAATTTTGCAGTCTGGTCATCGCCGGTGCGCTTTCGTTCGAAGATGCATTGCGCGTCGTCGACGAACGTGGAAAAGCGATGAGCGAGGCCGCCGCGGCGGCGCCGGGCGGTATGTCGGCGATTCTCGGGCTCGATGCAACGGCCGTGCGCGCGGTGACCGAAGCGACCCAGAAACGCACCGGGCTGCGCGTCTCGCCCGCGAATTTTAACGCACCGGCGCAGATCGTCATCTCCGGCGATCTCGATGCCGTTCTCGCTGCGGGAGAAGAGGCGCTCGCCGCAGGTGCGAAGCGCGTCGTGCCGCTCAACGTTTCGGGTGCGTGGCACTCGGCGTTGATGGAACCTGCCGTCGCTCGCTTTCGGCGTGCCGTCGACGCGGCGCCGTTTACGATGCCCGAGCGCATCGAGGTGATCTCCAACGTCGACGCACAGCCCTATCGCAGTGCCGATGGAATGCGCGCGAATCTCGTCGATTCGATCGTTCACGAAGTGCGGTGGCACGAAACGGCGATCCGGCTCTTAGCCTGCGAACTCGACCTCATCGTCGAATTCGGGGCGAGTGCGGTGCTCGCACCGATGATGAAGCGCGTCCCGAATGCACCCGAGGTGCTCGCCGTCTCCGATGCCGCCGGCATCGAGCGGCTCGAAGCACGGTTGCTCGCGGGAGTGCACGCATGATCTTCGCGGAACGGAGCGCGATCGTCACTGGAGCGAGCCGCGGCATCGGTCGCGCGATCGCCGTCGATCTCGTTCGGCAGGGCGCCGACTGCGCGCTCGTCGGGCGCGACGTTGCCGCGCTCGAAGA
>JAJXXM010000195.1 GCA_021781095.1 bacterium | reverse complement strand
TTCGCCGCCGAGGGCGCCAGGTTGCTGTTCGAGATGCGCAGCGTCTGCGTATTCGTGGCCTGGATGCCGATTTGGATGACGTCGCCCTCGTTCGCTCCCGATTGGAAGTTGAACGCGGGGTTGTTCGGATTGGTCAGCGCAGCGACGTTCTGCGTCACTTTGACGTACGAGGTCACACCGACATCAAGCGAGCTGATCGACCCGATGGTGACGTTCACGTTGTCGAAGGCGCCGGCGACGCTGGTCGCGCCGTAGAGCGTGCTCGAAACGCAGACCTGGCCCGTCGCGCTGGCGACGAAGGTTTCCTGAACCGCGATCGAGACGCCGGTGTTGATCACCTGGAGTTCGATCGTGCCGTCGAGCGTCGAACCGGTCGCACCCGAGAGACCGGCCGCGGGGCCGGCTGCCGTGGTGAAGAAGTTCGCGCTGTTGGCGACCGCCGAAGCGGCGAGGAAGCCGTAGTTGAAGCCCGAGACTTGGAGCGCTCCGTTGGTGGAGAGCGCCGAGTTCGAGGTAACGTTGATCGCAGCTTGCACCTGCGGCTGGAAGCCGGCATGGCTACCATCGAGGAGCGGCTGACCGTTGAAGTTGACGCTCTGCGAAATGCTGTTGACTTCGAGCAGCAACTGGCTCACTTCAGCCTGAAGGTTGACGCGATCCTGATTGCTGTTGAGGTCGGACGAAGCCTCGACCGCGAGGCTACGAATGCGCTGCAGAATGTCGGTCGTCGTAGAAAGCGCACCGAGCGCGACTTGCGCCGCGTTGTTCGCGTTCTGGACGTTCTGAACGGCGGTGTTAAAGCCATCGACCTGCGTTTGCAGGTTGGTGGCGATGGCGAGACCGGACGGATCGTCCGCCGCGGAGTTGATGCGCAAACCAGACGAAAGCTGAGTAACAATGTTCTTCAGCGCACTCTGGTTGTTGTTCAGGTTGAACTGAACGCTATTGGCCAACAGGTTGTTGGCGATGCTCAGACCTTGAGCCATGTGATTTCCTCCTTGATTGTTGCGCGCAGAGCGCACAGGTAGAGACTAGTCATCTGCGAGGAAGCGTCCTGCTCCCTCCCTCTGGGTATCGGAACCTCGGGGCAGCGACTTTAGGGGAGAGGAGCCCTTTTTTAGCGCTTTTTCAAGGGAATATGCGGCCGAAGGGCCGCGACCCCGGTCTTCCCGGCCGCCGGCTCCCCGGTGGGGGCCGATTCGGCGGCGGCGCGCTGGTTTGCCCGCTGGATCTCTTCGTAGACCTCGGAGCGGTGAACCGGGATATCGCGGGGAGCGTCGATGCCGATCTTCACCTGGTCGTGGTCGAGCGAAACGACCACCAAACGAATATCATCGCCGATCATGATCGACTGATTCGCTTTACGGCTAAGAACGAGCATGGAAGCGCCCTCCGTGGCTACTGCGGGCCGCAGACGGGCCCGTTTCGTGGGCGAATTTCGCGGGGCGCGGAGTGCCCCCCTGCGCCGAAGGCGGCTAGCCGCCCGGGAGCGCGGCGGATTCGCCGACGCCCGCTTTACGCGGCATCGGCATGCGAACCGAATAGGAGCTCCCGTCGAGCGGGACCTGGCGCCCGCGGCGCGTCTTGAGGTTGAGCAGAATCGGGGCGAAGAGGTTCATCGAGATCTCCTCGGCGTTCGGCGAAACGATAACGACGCAGAGGGTCGCAAAATCGGTCGGCGCCGCGATGGCGAGCGAGGCGATCGCGTATGCCGGAATGCGCGGCGCGTAGTCCTCAAAAACGGCGTACGGGTCGGCGGTCGGGATCGCGACGTTGAGGTCGTCGAGGCTCTGCAACCAGACGAAATTCGGCTGCGTGTCGAGCGTCAGTGCGAGCCAGCGATGGAGCGACGGAAAGCCCGGCAACCCCCACGCGAAATCGAAGACATCGGACGGGGCGAACGTGAAGGTTCCAAACCGTGGAAAATCGATCGTCGTGCTCTCTGGCGTACTCTGCACCGATAGATCATTCATCGTTAACACCGTAAAGCCTCTCTATAAGTCCCTTATGAGATGTAGTCGAAGAGACTCTTCTGCTCGATCTGAGCGGTCGTACTAAATGCCGCCTGCAGCGCGGTCTGGGTTAAGGAAAACTGCGACGTCACTTTAGCAATATCGGTATCCTCGATATTCGACTGCACCTGCGTATCGTTAAGAACCTGTGCGTTTACGGCGGTTCCGGCGGCCTGGATCGATTGAATGTTCGCCCCGAGAAACGCGCGCGCGTTCGAGACGCCCTGAATCACCCGATCGATGTCGCCGAGCTGCGTGCTGAGCTGCTGCACCGTATTCGCCTGCGTTTGCAGATTGAAGACCGCGGTAAAGTTCGCCGATGTCGTCGTTCCCGCGCTCGGCACGTTGTTCACCTGGAACGCCCCCGCGGAATCGCTCAAAAGCAAGCGTTCAGCGCCTTGCTGGGGGAACGTCCCCGGTACGAACTGCGCGGTCACTCCCGTCCCCGAGCCGTCGATTGCGGCGATCACGGCGCCGATGGTCGCCGTCGACGCGAAGGTGAGCGTCACCCCCGACGGTACCGAAGCGTTGGAGATATTGATCGAGATCTGTCCGCTCGAGTCGGGAACGATCGAGGTGAGGAATCCCGCCGCATTGAGTTGCGTACCCAACGTGATATACGAGCCGCCTTGATTCACGGCGACACTGCTTTCGTCGACGACCGTCGTACTGGTCAGCGCGAGCTGCAGATTCTTCATTACCTGGAACACGTCGGGCGACCCGTCGGGGGAATTGTAGTTAAACGCCTGCTGGAAGGTCACCGAGGAGTTGATGATCTGCCCGTTGGGAAGGCGCTGCGTCTGCGCTTGCAGATTGCCGCTAAACGTAATGCCGTTGGGCGCGGTACCGACGGCTTGCACCGGCGTTCCGGCGGTATTCGCCGTACCTGCAAAAACGTATTGCCCGGCGAACTGCGTGTTTGCGAGCCCGACGCTCTCTTGAAAGAGCTGGTTGACCTGCGTCGCAATCGCCTGGCGCTGCGAAGCGGTCACGGTGTCGCTCGCTCCTTGAATGGCAAGCGAACGCACTTGCTGCAAGACGCTGGTTAACGAATTCAGCGCGCCGTCGACGGTGGTGAGCTGGTTCGAAAGATTGGTAAGATTCGTCGAGGTCTGCGTTCCCAGCGCGCCATCGGTACGAATTGCGAGGTCCTCGGCGATCAACGACGGATTATCGGAGGGCTGGTTCAGCGACTTTCCGGTCGAAAGCTGCTGCCCTTCGTTTGCCTGTTGAACGACGAGGTTGTCGATCGCATTGGTCTGCTGCTCGTAGAGCGATGAAGTGGCGATACGCATGTTCGAACTCCCTATCCTTAGGATCCGACTCCGAGGTTATTGATGAGCGTCTGCATCATCTGGTTGATCACGTTAATCGTGCGCGCGGCGGCGGAATATGCGTTTTGATATTGCACGAGGTTCTGCGTCTCTTCGTTGATATTGATCCCGCTGATGCTCTGACGGACCTGATTGATGTTATTGGCCAGCGTCGTCTGCGTCTGGTTGCCGGAGATCGCGGCCTGCCCGTCGAGCCCCACGCGCGTCACGAAGTTGCCGTAGAACTGTCCGAGCGTCTGCGTCTGCGCGCTTTGCACCGAGTATCCAGCCGCATGGGCGAGGCTCGGCGTGAAGGTGACCGATTCGATTCCGGTCGTCGGATCGACCGAGATCGCCGAAACCACGACGTTCTCTTGCGGCGCGCCGCCGCCCGAGGTCGCATCGATCGTCAACACTTGCCCCACCGCGACGTTACTGACGCCGGCCGGCAACGCCACGGTCGTGGCCGTCCCCGCCGTCGCCGCCGCGGCCGAGGTCGTCAGTAGCGCCGGTACGCCGACGTTCGCCGAAAAGACCGAGAGCAAGGCGTTCGCACCGGAGTTATCCTGCGCTCCGAACGCGTTCCCTGCGTTTTGCGCGACGCCGTCGATCGCCCCGGCCCCAAGCACACCCAGAAGATATTGGTTCGCCGGGGTCGTTCCCGGAACCGTATCGAGCGAATCGCTAATCGTAAAGCCCGGTTGCTGCGGCGCTCCGCCCTGCACCGCGCGGCTCGCGGGATCGACGTTGGTCGGGTCTTGAGCGAAAACGATCCGCTGCGAGTTGGGATCGAAGGATGCGGTGACGCCGAGGTGCGCGCTATTGAAATGCGTCACGAACGCATTGACGCTGCCGTCGGTCGTGCCGGTGTTGTAATTGAACGCCTGCGGGATGCCGTTGATCGTCACCGTCAGCGTGCCCACGAGCGGTGCGGTCGGAGGATTCGCGAGCGACGCATAGTTCGTCAGCGACGCGGAGGTATCGATGCTGTTATTGCCGGAGTTCATCGGGATCACCAGGCTCCCCGCGGCGGTTGAGGCAAAGGCGATCGGCAGCTGCGCCGGATCGGTGATGCCGGCCTTGATGTTCCCCGCGGAGATCGGTAGGTTCCCAACGATCGGTTGGAAGAGCGCCGCACCCGCCTGCCCATTTTGGTCGTACGCCGATTGGGTGATCCGATTCACCTCGTTCGCGAGCGAACTCGCGAATTGATCGAGCTGATTCCCGTAAACGGTGAGCTTGTTGTTGTAGAGATCTTGAAGGGCGGCAAGCTGGCCGCTCCCCAGCGGGATCCCCGGTGCGCTCGACGCGGCGGGGGGCGTACTCTGAAAATTGATCTTGAAGGTCGAGGTGCCGTTGCTCGCCGTCCCGATCGTCGGCGCCGCCAGATGGTAGACGACCGTATCGTTGACCAGCGCCTGGCCGTTTACGCTCACCAAGACCGAGCCGTCGGACTGAATCGAGGTTTGCGTGGAAAGATACTGCGAGAGCTGGTCGATGAGATAGTCGCGTTGGTCTTTGTAGGTATTTGGGCTGTCGCCCGCTGCGGTCGCCGCACGAATTTGGCCGTTGAGCGCACCGATCTGATCCAGAATGCCGTTCGCAGTCGTCACCAGCGTGGTCGCCTGCGAGAGGGCGGAATTTTGCTGCGTGACGATGGCGTTCGAAGCGTTGTTGAGCGCGGTCGAGAGCGCCTGTGCCTGCGCGATAACGCTCGCGCGCACGGAGGTGCTCTGCGCGCCGCTTCCCTGTGCGACGAGCTGGTTGATCGCGGTTTGAAATGCCGTATACTGCGCGCCGATGCCGGAGTTGGGATCCCCGAGCGTCGATTGCAACGCGTTGAGCGTATTTTGCTCGGTGCTGTAAAAATTCTGCGAAGATGAGGCACCTCGAAAGAGCTGATCGTAATTATCGGCATGGATACGCAGGATCTGCTGGACGAGCACGCCGTCGCCGACGGTTCCTTGCGAATGCGTCGGCGAGAACGGCGAGCCGGCGATCGGCGGAGCCTCATTGAGAATCACGCTCTGGCGCGAAGCGCCGGGCGTATTCACGTTCGCGATATTATTCGAGGTCACGCTCTCGGCATACTGGAAGGCGTTTAACGCGCCGCCCATCATGCTGAGATCGAAGAACGTGCCCTGCGGAATAAAACTCATGCTTTGCTGCTCACTAAGACGCTGTTACTCGGCGGAGCGACGAAGCCGCGCCGACGATAGGTACTCGGCTCGCTCGCCGCGCGCTGCATCGCCAAGGTGGTCTTGACCAACCGATCCATGCCGCCGGCGATCAGCGCCTTGTTATTGTTATTCGTAATCGTCACCCCGATCGAGGTGGTCATCAGCTCGGCGAGGCGTTGATTCATCTCCCACGCCAGCGCGCGTGGAGCGTAGCTGCAAACCTGCCGCAGCGTCATCGTCCCAAAACCACGCACTTGCATCGCTCGGCGTTCGGAGGCTGCCCGGGAGAACGTCTCGCGCGCTTCATCGAGCGCCCGTTGTGCGACCGTAATCTGCTCGGCGTCGAGCTGGACCAGCGCTTTGGAGAGGGCCTGCGCTCGTTCGCCCAGGACCCGTAATGCTTCGGATTCGGTGCCGAGGGCTTGGGCAAATAACTCCCATGAATCGTTCACGGTCCGTTACTCCTCTTGACGTTCACTTTCGCTTCCTGCGATGCATCGGAGAGAACGCTCGCCTTGAGCTGCTCTTCCAACATTTTGGCGATTCCGATGCTTCCGGTTTTGGCCATCTCTTCGGCGCGCTGTTGGTCGAGCATCGACTGGAAGATCCGCTCCCCGTTGCTCTGCTTGCCGAAAATCGAATCGTGCGACACGGTCTTATCCATCGCACCCATAACGAGCTGAAGGAAGACGCCCTCAAGCTGGGTCGCTGCCTGATCGAGGCGTTTCATCGCCTGTTGCTGGACGGGCGTTAGGGGCGTCGACGCCGCTTTACCGATCTCGCTCATTATTGTAAAACGACCTCCGCTTGTAACGAGCCGGCGCGGCGGAGCGCTTGAACGATCGCGATGAGATCGCGGGGTGCGACTCCCAGGGTATTGAGCGCGCGCACCACCGATGCGAGCGTCGCGGCGCCGGCGATAAACTCGAGTCGCTTACCCTTATTGGTCGCGGTCACCGTCGTATTGCTCTGCGTTCCCGGCGAGGCGGTGGTAAAGGGTTGCTGCACCACTTTATTTCGCGTCGAAATCGTAATCGTGAGGTTGCCGTGGGCGATCGCGCAGGGAGCGAGCTTGATATCGCCGCCGAAGACGATCGTTCCGGTTCGCTCGTTCATCACGACCATTGCGGGTTCGTCTTGCTGCACCCCGAGGTCGGAGGCGTCGGCGAGAAATTGCACGGCGTTCCCCGCATAGGCGCGTGGCAGTGTTACGTGCACCGTTTCGGCATCGAGCGCGCGCGCGGTCCCGTAACCGAAGCGCCCGTTGAGCGTGTAGGCGAGATCGGCGGCGGTTTTAAAATCGGGGGTCGTCAACACATAGTTGAATCCGCTCCCGCTCTGGTTGGTGATCGGCGTCTTCATGCTGCGCGCGACGATGCCGCCGCGCGGAACCATGCCGACCGCAGTGTAATTCTGCGTCACGCTATTCCCCGCTGCGGGGCCCGCGACGAAGCCGCCGACCGAGATCGGCCCTTGCGCGGTCGCATAGACGAGATTGTTCGCGGCGTGCAACTCGGTCAGCACCAGGGTGCCCCCCTGGAGCGTCGATGCATCGCCCATCGCCGAAACGGTGACGTCGATCTTATCGCCTTCGTGCGCGAACGGCGGCAACGACGCCGTAACGATCACGGCGGCGACGTCGCGCGTCCGCACGGCCTGGCTGCTCACGGTGAGGCCGAAGGATTGGAGAATATTTTGAATCGTCTGGCTCGTAAAGAGTACGGAGGTCGAATCCCCGGTGCCCTGGAGGCCGACGACGACCCCATAGCCGACGAGCTGATTCGAGGTCACGCCCTGAACGCGCGCGATATTTTTGACGAGCACGCGTTCGTAAAATGCCGCCATCGTGGCCTGCGGCGCGACGAGCGTCGCAAGAAACGCGAACGAGGCCAGCAGGGCGGCGAATCGACGGAGGGCGTCGTTGCTACGTGCGTTCATGGCTAGAACAGAAAGTCCAAGATCTTGCGGAGCAAACCTTTGTGACCCTCTTGGAAATTCCCGGAGAAGGTCGCCTGCACGTCGGCGATCCGCGAGCTCAGCACCTGATCGGTCGAGTCGATATCCTCGGGACGAACGTAGCCGATGACGTGCAGGACCTGCGCGTTTCCATTGACGGTGAGCCCTTGATTCCCCTCGATTTGCAGGACGCCGCTCGGCAGGACGTTGGTCACGGTCGCCATCATCGCCGAGACAAAGCTATTCTGACCGGTATGTTGCGTCTGCGATTGCACCTGCGAAGAACCGCCGATCGAGGTGGGAATCCGAAGGAAGGCGAGCGCCAGGTTTCCGGTCGCACCGGGGTATCCAAGGCTCGCGGTCTTGCTGTTGTTGACGATGTTCGAGCTATTGCTCGATACGCTGAAATCGTAGACGACGTAAACGAGGTCGCCGATCTGCGAGGCGCGGTGATCGGGGCCTAACTGCAGCGGGTGCCCGGGCCCCGCCGGCGCGGGAGCCGGCACGTAGAGCGAGCCTGCAAGCGCGCTTGCCGGTACGAGCAACAGCGAGAGCCCGACGAGCGCGAGCGTGCGAATGATTCGGTTCATCGTCCATCTCCTCCGGAGAGATCGAGTTCGACGCGGTCCGGCCCGACGACCGTGCCGGAGAGCAGTTTATTGGTTTGCGGATTATAGAGCGAGACCTGATCGCCAAGCCCGCCGCTGCTACGCGCGATGACGTCGGCGACGAGCGAGACGCCGTGGTCGCGAATGACGAGCACGCAACTCATGCCGGCGCGAACGATCTCGTTCACGAGCGTCTGTTCGATGGCGATCGGTTGCCCGGCGCGAACCGGCGCGATGATCTGCCGACCGACGAGTACCTTCGTGCCGTTGATCGGAAGGCCGGTGAAAGGTACCAGCGCCATCTTGAGGTCCCGTGCCGAAAGAACGGTGCCCGGGGCGAGATCGTGCGCTGCGGTCGCCGCCATCACGTAATGTTGGATGCGGTAGCCGACGAAGACCGTGCGGAGAAAACGCCCGTTGAGATCGATGGCGATCGGAACGTTGACGTACGCCGAGGTCACGAGCGGCGAGCGAAGATGCAGCGAGACGCGCCCGAGGTCGACGTATTGATCGGAGAGCGAGGCGACCGGAAGATAGGCGATATCGGCGCCGTGGGGCAGCCGGGCGATTGCAGTTCGAGCGAGCGCCGTCAGTTCGGCGGCGGGAATGCGCTGCGCGTGGGAATATGCCGCCGCTGCCGGTCGCGCATGGATGACCGACAGTAGCAGCATACACCCAACGAGCATGGTGCGCACGTTTGTTACTGCACCAAGTTATTCGCCGTCTGAAGCATCTGATCCGAGGCGGTGATCGCCTTGGAGTTCGCTTCAAACGCGCGTTGCGATACGATCATATTCACGATTTCGTTGACGACCTGGACGTTCGAGTTCTCCAGGTAGCCGCTCTGGAGCGACCCGGCACCGTTGAGTTCGGGCTGGGTGACCACCGGAGGGCCGCTCGCCGCGGTCTGCGTGTAAATGTTCTGTCCGCCGATCGGTGAGAGGCCGGCGTTGTTGACGAAGCGCGCGAGCGTCAGTTGCCCGAGTTGCTGCGGAATCGCGCTACCGGGAACGAGCGCGGTGACCGTGCCGTCCTGTCCGATCTGCACCGAGGTTGCGTTCGCCGGGATCGTGATCTGCGGCTGAACGAAATACCCGTCGGCGGTAACGATCGCGCCGTTCGCATCGACCTTGAACGAGCCGTCGCGGGTGTAGCCGGTCGTGCCGTCGGGAAGCGTCACTTGGAAAAATCCGTCGCCCTCGATCGCAACGTCGAGCGGGTTACCGGTCTGTTGCAACGAGCCTTGGGTGAAGACTTTCTCCGAGGAGCCGACCTTCACGCCGAGGCCGACTTGCTGACCGACCGGAACGATCGAAGCGCCGATCGGCGCGCCCGGTGCTTGGATTTGCTGGTAGACCAGATCCTGAAAGTGCGCGACGTTGCGACGAAAACCCGTGGTATCGACGTTCGCTAAGTTGTTGGAGATCGTGTCCATATTGTACTGTTGGGCGATCATCCCGCTGGCGGCCGTATAGAGCGCTCGCATCATGGTAGAAGTGTCCTCTCTCCGTTATGCCGTAGTGCCGACGTCTTGAATCGCCAGCTGGGTAGCTTGATCTTGCATTTTGACCGATTTGGAGTTCGAATCGAACCAACGCTCGGCGACGATAAGATCGACCATCGAGCGAACGACGTTGGAGTTGCTCTTCTCGAGCGATCCTTGAATGACGGTCGCATTCGCCGTCGCTTGCGGTTGCGCGTTGCCGGTATCGACGAACAGGTTGTTGCCCTGTTTGCGCAGGTCGACGATATTGTTGAAGCGCGTCAGCGCGAGGCGATCGATCGTGAGGCCGTTCTGCGAGACGGTGCCGTCGGGACCGACGGTGACCGCACCCAACTGTTGCTGGACCTGAATCGGGCCGTTCTGGCCGAGGACGTTGTTCCCGTCCATCGTCACTAAATAGCCGTTCGGGTTGACCGTGAACTGGCCGTCGCGCGTGTACCGCACGCCCTGGGGCGTCTGCACGTTAAAAAACGCGTTCGTTCCGCCGAGAGCGAGATCGTATGGATTTCCGGTCGCCTGTAAGGGACCTTGGGCGAAGGTCTCGGGCGTGTCGTAGACCCACGCTCCGGTCCCCAGTTGGCCGACCTGCGCGGCGACCGAGACGCCCGGAAGGGCGTTCGTGCCCGTTCGCGGACCGGGATCGGTCTGCAAACGATAGACGTCGAGCGTCGGAGCGGATTGAATCTCCAGCAACGTCTGCTTGAAGCCGTTGGTATTAACGTTGGCGAGGTTATTCGCCACCGTATCGGCGAGTTGCTGGGCGACGAGCATCCCGCTCGCAGAGGTATAAAGACCGCGTACCAATACAAGACCCTCCGCACGGATTCGGTTTCGTATATCGTGGTCGAACCATCAATCGGTCAGGTTCGCCCTGCGGCCCCGCCCCCGTGCGAGAGGTCGTCCAGCCGCATCTTCTCCTTGTGCTATCGGCGAAAAAGGGGCGGGATTTTAGCCCGCCCGGCGAGTGCCGATCCGCGCCGGCAGCCGGCCGCATCGTGCCCGGGGACTGCCGGTGCTACTCGGCGGCCCGCCCTGCGTTTCCGGTCGACCCGCTCGATGCGCAAGACCGAAATTGAGTGGCGGTAGGAGGCGCCCAGCCTACCGAACATGCGTCGACCGAATGGATCGTCGGTGCGCGCGCCGTGGCACCGAACGGATCGTGGGTCGGTTTTCGTTGCCGCGCACGCAGCGGCAGCCTTTTCGCGCGCTTGCTTGGTTTCGAAGCGCCACAAAGGTGCGTTTGTGGGCGAGGGCGCGGGAGCAGGAGCGCGCACCGCCGACGCGAACGCCGCACCGCGTCTGGGGGGACACCGATCCTTGCGCGTTTCCACCGTGGGAACCCGCAACGGTTTCTGTTTGCTTGCGGAGAGCGCGTCTCTTCGCTCCTTTCAGAAAGGCCCTTCTTCGTGAAACGTTCTCCTCTGGCGATGTCGCTCGCATCGATTGCGCTGGCCTCGCTGCTTGCCGCGTGCAGCTCCGGAACGACCGGAATGCTGCCGGCGAATCCTCAATCCCAATCTCTGGCGCAGGCCCCGAACCGCGCTGCCGGCGCCGCTGTGAGCGGCGGCATGCGCGCCACCGTCCACATGCCTATCGGGGCGAACCCCGCTGCGGGGGAAAGTCCAACCGGCGCGACGTCGCTCAGTAACTTCGGTAGCGGCATCGGCATGGCCAAACCAATGGCGGTGAAAGGGCCTCCGCCGCCACAATCGTGCACCACCGACGGCACCTGCGTTACCTGCCCGAACGGCTCGCAGGGTGACATCTGCGAAGTAGGCGGCGGCAGTGGTAGCGGAATAATCGTTACCCCGGGCTCAGGCGGCTCGGGCGGCTGCAGTTCCAACGTCGAATGTGGCCAACCGTGCTACGAAGGCGGCTCTGGGTGCGTCGCGACCAATTTTGAACATGCGCCGCAGCAAGGCCAGTGTGACGGATCACCAAGCAATCATGAAGTTGGGAACGACAATATGCCAAGTGATTCAAACGCTTTTGGAACCACGATCGTGAATGTATTTTCATTCGAGAATTCGGTGGGCGACGTCGAGGGATGGATTTATTTAACCCAAAACGAAAATGTATATTACCAATCAAATGCAGGCAGTTCCACCAATAATGCTTTCCTAACGTTTCTTCAAGGAATACCAGTAGTTAACGGAATAGCACAAGCACTTATTAATGCAACATCGGTTCCGTATCATTTAAACGGAACCCAGTATGATAACATTCTTAGTTCCTTTTCGGCAAGTACCTACCACCTTCATAAGTGTTGGACGCAAAACTATCAGCAGTCGAGGCCCGTCTCATAATGCATCCGCTCGCTTTAGCGTTTCTGGTTGCGCTGGCTCCTCAAAAACAGGGAATATCCAACATTCATCCACCGACGATTAACGCAACGTGCTTCGGGTCTCCAATTACGGAATCCCTGGGAACGGGGAACATTGCATCGACGTTGTCATCCGTGTCAACAAGCGTTGTGAATATTTGGGCATTTGTCGGCGGGCGCGAGGACGCACCGGTTGCGTGGCTTTTCAAGGATGCCATTGGGGATTACTACTTACAATTTTCGCCTCACGCGAAACCGCGATCTTTTCGATCGATACGTCATTATTGGCTATATTTCCACGGTCCCGGGCCGTACGTTCCAACACGTGTGAGATCAAAGCAAATAGTGGCAATCGAAAATACCCTTGGTGCTCGGGGAATCATCCGCGTGTCGTGTTTTACACACGATTATGAAATGTAGCTGCAAATATCTCCTAGGAAAAGTCGTAGAGTAGAGATATTAGCCAATCGACACAGCCTTCGACTCCACATGAGGTCGGGCCGAATTTCGGCCCGACCTTTCTCGGTAACGCCCACTCGCAATTCGGCACTTCGTCATCGTGAGGGATGCACCGAACAACGTCCTGTGTCGATCGAGTATCCCCAAACTCCCGTTTGAAGCGCGCGCGGTCATCGGCTCCGGCGGAACGAAGGACGAGTAACGCAGCATCGAACACTATCGACCCTGTCTCGAGCGCCGTCGGAGGGTGGGAATTATTCCTCGGAACACAACTCGAATGAAAGAAAGACGCGGTTAAGCGTGCGAACGGTCGCTAGACCTGCATTTGCTGGATCTCTTGGTACGCGGTCAAGAGTTTGTTGCGTACCGCGAGCGTGAATTGAAAGGCGAGATTTGCCTCCTCGACCGAGGTGATCACCTTCTCGCTGTTATGGGTCTGGCCGGCGGCGAGCTCGGTGGTGAGCTTGTCGGAGGTCGCCATCTTTTCGTTCACGCCGCCCAAGAACGACTTCACCGCGTCCTTGAACGATCCGCCGGCGACCGGTGCGACCTCGGGGCTCGCGCTCGGGGTTCCGCCGCCCGGGGTGACGTCGGGAACGAACGTCCCGGGTAGGACCTGACGCACGGCATCGGCGTAGCTCTTGATATCCATACGAAGCTCCTTACGAATCGCTAGCTGAGGAGGCCGATTTCGGCACTGTTCATCAGACGCGTCTCTTTGATCGCGGCGACGTTGGCCTGGTAGGCCCGCGAGGCGGCCATCATATCGACCATCTCTTTGACGACTTGAACGTTGGGATAGTGCACGTAGCCGCGCGCGTCGGCCTGCGGATTCCCCGGATCGAAGACTAACCGATCCGGCGACTGATCCTGCGTAATACCGAGCACTTCGACACCGGCTTGGCCGGGGTTTTGGGTGTGGAACGGGTTGAACGGATCGCTGCTCGATTGCGTCGTCGCATCGGGCTTCTGTGCGAAGACCACCAACTGCCGCTTGAACGCGCCGCCCTGCGGCGTCAGCGTCGTGTTGGCGTTCGCGATGTTATTGGCGATAACGTCCATCGCCAGGCGCTCTGCGGAGAGCCCCGACGCGCTAATATCGATCGCGGTATAAAAGCCCATCTTACGGTTGTTCCTTGATCGCTTCGGAGTATCGGTTGTACTGCTGCAGGAGCAACTTCGCCATGTCCTGCGCGTACCCGGCGTTCATCGAGAGATGCGCCATCTCTTGATCGATATCGACGTTGCTGCGGTCGACGCGCATCTGCGTGCCGGTATCGATGATGGGAACCGGGTCGAACGGCTTGGGCGGCGCTCCGTCGCCGATGGCGAACTGGCGCGCGCTATTGGTCTCCATCGGCAACTCGCTCGTCGAGGGCGGCGTACCCAACGATTCGGCGAGCAATTCCTTGAAGTCCGTGGTCGTCCGCCGATAGTTCGGCGTGTTCACGTTCGCGATGTTATTCGCAATCTGCGTTTGCTCGAGACCGGCGCCGGACAATCCTTCCTTGAGGACGTTGACCGTCGATCCGAACGAGAGCCCTGGAATCTCTGCCATCGTCTTCTCCTATCGGCGTCCGCGCCGCGGAACTTGAGTCTCGCGCCCCCGGCTCACGCGCGGTGTGCGGCGAATTGCGCCTCGTAGAGCTTGGCGTAGGCGCCGCCGCGCGCCATGAGTTCGTCGTGGCTCCCCGACTCGGCGATGCGCCCGTGCGCGAAGTAGAGGATGCGATCCGCCCGCCGGATCGTCGAGAGGCGGTGCGCGACGATGAGCGTCGTGCGGCCGGGAAGCAAGCGATCGAGCGCCGATTCGATCAGCGTCTCGGAGTGGGTATCGAGCGCGCTGGTCGCTTCGTCGAGGATTAAAATCCGCGGGTCGCGCAGGATCGCCCGCGCGATCGCGATCCGCTGCCGCTGCCCACCGGAGAGACGGACGCCGCGCTCGCCGACCTCGGTCTCGTACCCCTCGGGGAGCTCCGAGATGAACTCGTCGGCATTCGCCTCACGGGCAGCGGCGACGACCGCCGCCTCGTCGGCCTCCAGGCGCCCGTAGCGAATATTCTCGAGAATGCTCCGTCGGAAGAGCTGCGGATCCTGGGGAACGATCGCGATCGCGGCGCGGATATCGGCGAGTGGGTAGGCGTCGAGCGGATGGCCGTCGATCGAGATCTGCCCCGATTGCGGCTGATAGAAGCGCGGGACGAGATTGATGAAGGTCGTCTTGCCGGCGCCCGAGGGGCCGACGAGCGCGACGATCTCGCCCGGCGCGATATCGACGCTGACACCGTCGAGCGCCGGGCTCTCACCCTCGGCATAGGAAAACCGAACGTTGTCGAACGTGATCCGGCCGGCGATCGCCGGAGCGGAGAGGGGGCGAGGGGGCTCGGCTTCCTCCGTCGGAAGATCGACAATCTCGTAGATGCGTCCGGTTGCGACGATCGCGCGGTTGAGATCGCCAACGAACGCAGCGACGCGGTTGAGCGGGTTGACGAGATTCACGAGTAGGAGATAATACGTGAAGACTTCGCCGACATTCAAACGCCCGACCAACACTTCGCGGGCGGAGAGCCAGATCACCACCGTCACCGCGAGGATCATAATCGAGCTGACGACCATCGGCTGCGTCTGCACGAATTGCGTCATTTTCAACGATGCGGTCACGTAATCGTCGGTCCGTTCGCGAAAACGCCGGACTTCATAGGATTCGCGCCCGAAGGCTTTGACGATACGTTGCCCTTGTAGTACCTCGCTCAGCGCCGCAATCACTTCGGCAATACGCATCTGCGTCGTCGTCGTGCTCCGCGTGATCAGTCGCGAGAAGCGAGAGACGGCGAACGAGATGACCGGAGCGACGAGTACCAAGACCACCGTGAGCAACCAGTCGAGCCAGATCATGTACGCGAACGACGAAACGAAGGTGACGACCGAGA
>JAJXXM010000139.1 GCA_021781095.1 bacterium | reverse complement strand
CCTAGCACCCCATGATTGCGAGGCTGCGCCTCTTCCCGCTTCATGCGGTGCTCTTTCCGGGGGCAGCGCTCAACCTTCATATTTTCGAACCGCGCTATCGGCAGATGATCGCCGAGTGTCTCGCGACGGGCGAAGGCTTCGGGGTCGCGCTCATCGCCGACGGCGCAGAAGCGGGCGACTCCGAGGTGACGCCGCACGAGCTCGGGACGATCGCTGAAATTTCGACGGCGCATCAACTTCCGCTCGGTCGATACTTCATCCAAACGATCGGCACCGAACGTTTCCGGATTCTCGAAGTCCTCGCACGCGAACCCTACCTGCTCGTGCGGGCGGAGATCGTGGAGGAGGCGCCGCCGTCACGCGTCCTCCACGAACTCGCCGAGCGGCTGAAAGCGGCGTTCGAGGAATACCTCGCGTTGATCGTCGAGTATTCCGGCAACGAACTGGAGGCCGATGCGCCCGAAGATCCGGCGGCGCTCTCGTTCTTCGTTGCCGATGCCTTGCGGATCTCGGAGAGCATCAAACAGCGTTTGCTCGAATTGACGGAGACCGAGATTCGCTTGCGCGCCGAGATCGACGTACTCGAACGCTTGCTGCCGCAACTGCGCCGCGTCGTGGAGCGTCGTCGTGCGGAGATCGAGTTACGTCGTGCGCGCGGTGAAGATATTTTGCATCGCACCGCGCCCGACCCATTGCTCGGAACCTACTTCAGCTTAAATTAGATCGCTACGTCGATTCAGCAGCCTCGATCACGTTGTGCAGCAGGGTCATATTCGTTACCGGGCCGACGCCGCCGGGAACCGGTGTGATCGCGCCTGCGACCGCGAGCGCACTCTCGTAATCGACGTCGCCGCGTAGCACGCCGTCGACGACGGTCGTTCCGACGTCGATCACCGTCGCGCCCGGCGCGATATCGGCGCCGCCGATCAGCCCCGGAACGCCCGTTGCGACGACGACGATCTCGGCAAGCGAGAGATAGGGCTGAAGACTTGCGGACTCTTTATGGAGGACGGTGACGGTTGCATCCGCGGCTAGCAAGAGCATCGCTACCGGCAGCCCGACCACGATCGAACGTCCGATGACGACGGTACGCCTTCCGAGCGGGGGCCAATGGGGGCTGCGCTCGAGCAGACGCATGACGGCGGCCGGCGTCGCCGGAATGAAGCGCGTACCACTGCCGAAGGCGAGGTTCCCTTGGTTGGTAGGGTGCGCGCCGTCGACGTCCTTCTCCGGGGGAATCGCATCGGCGATCTGCCGGATCGAGAGCGATGCGGGGAGCGGCTGTTGCAGCATCACGCCGTGAACGTCGGGATCGGGCCCGAGGCGTTCCAGGCTCTTTCGAACCGTTGCCGTATCACTGCTTTCGGGGAGACGCTCGACGCAGACATCGACGCCGCATCGTTCGCCGCTGCGAACGAGGTTGCGAACGTAGGCAACGCTCGACTCGTTCTCGCCGACGAATACGATGGTCAATCGCGGTCGGATGCCGCGAGCGCGCAACGCCGCGGCGCGTGCCGTTAAATCGGCGCGCATCTCGGCTGCAAGGGCACGGCCGTCGAGAATGTGAGCGGGCATGAGCGAGCCCACGATTCGTTTAGAGGGAGTCGAGTACCTGGAACGCGTTCGTTGCGAAGTATCTCTCGAGCCCCGATTCGACGAGGCAGCATTCGCTGCGGCGTTCGACCGCTTTCGGCAGCTCTTTAACGTCGCTCCGCTGCAGGCGGCCTGCAGCGCCGACGTACTCTTTCGGCTCGACGAACTCGCCGCAGATCGCGGCGATCGCTTCGAAACGTTCGTGCGGCATTCCGGCGTGCCGCTCTATGCCGCAATTCTGCCGCCGGGAAGCTTGGTTCTGGAAGGTGAGGTCGATGAAGATCGCATGGGAGATTGGTGAGAAGGTCGTATGCTCGCTCCGATGACTCGGCTTTGGCGCTGGCTTCTGGTGGTCGCTGCGATCGCGCTCGCGGCCTTTTTGTTGGTGCCCTATTTTCGCCCCTCGACCGCGGCCGGCCCCGGGACGCTGATCGGTGCCCCGATCCCCGACCTTCCGCTCCTCAACGAGCGCGGCGCCCCATACACGCTCGCCGACGAACGCGGACGGGTGCTCGTCGTCAACCTCTGGGCATCGTGGTGCCCGCCGTGCCGCGCGGAGATGCCCGATCTCGAACGCGTCGCGCGGAAGGAAGCCGCGCACGGAGTGCGCGTGATCGGTATCGATCAGGGTGAATCGGGGGCGGTCGCGCGTTCGTTTGCGCGCTCGCTCGGTATCACCTATCGCATCGTCGTCGATCCATCGCAACGCTACGGCCGTGCGTTCGGAGCGTTCGGCCTTCCGACGACGGCGATCGTCAATCGGCGCGGAATCGTGGTGCGTGCATTCGACGGGCCGCTCACCTATCCGCAGATCGTTCGCGCCCTCGCACCGCTTTTGGAGTCACCATGAGAATCGGCGTCGTTTTCTGCATCCTGCTCTTTGCAGCAGCGATCGCCGAACTTGCTTTCCCCGATGCGGCATTCATCCACGCTACATGGTGGATTCTGGCGATCGCCGCAATCGCGTTGCTCGGTACCATTCGCGTGTTGCGAAGCTTGCGAACGCTGCCGACGCGTCGTCGCACCGTCGCCGCGTTGTTGATGCTCGCGGCGATGCTCGTCGTCGGCGCGGCAGGATTCTCGAACTCGCTCTTCGCTCCCGATCCGCGCACGATCGTTGCGGTTCCCGGAGCACAGGTCGCGCTTCCGGAGCTCGGAGCGACGCTGGTGTTCCCCGATCTCGATCGCCGGGGCGCGCATGTCGTGCTCGAGCGCGGGGGAACGCGCACGCCGATCTCCTGCCGCCACGGTCTCTATCGCGGTGCGACGTTGCTGCGCTGCTTCGAACGCACGGTCGTCGCCGTGAGCGCCGATTCGCTTGCCGGCGCGCATCTCACGATCACCCAGCCTACCGGAAGCACCTTTCTCTCGCCGGTGCTGTTGATGCAGCACACGCAGGAGATCGCCGGGTTCAATCTTCCCTTCGATTCCTTTGCTTTGCCGGCGGTGCATCGCGACGTGAAAGTCGTGCTCTTTACCGCAGCGCAGGCGCAGTTACTGCGCGGCGGGAGCGCGCATCGCACCGTCCTCTTTGCGGTCGACGATTCGCTCGGTCGCACGCTCGCGCACAGCCTGGGCCTCGCAGCGAATGGCAAGCGCACGCGCGTCGCCGACCTGTTTTTGCAGCCGCGCATCCATCGCTATCCCGCGATCGTCGTACTCGCCGTTCCCTCGCAGCCGATCCTCGGATTAGCGGTGTTGCTCGCGCTAGCGGCGCTGGGCTTCTGGCTCTTCGGTGGACGACCCGGCGACCCACGCACGCAGGTTCGATAGCTCGATACTCCCCGACGAACGGTTCGCGTTCATCGGGCCGAGCGCGCGAACGATGTAGATGCCCGTCAATCGTAACGGCGGCAACGCCGTCGGCGGAATCGCAACGCGGACCGAGCGGAGGCCGGGGCGATCGAGCGGTTCCGCGGTCAACAAGATGTCGTCATTGCGCGCATCGCGCATCGCGACGCGGAGAAAACCACCTTTCCCCGCAGAGCGGACGTCGAACGTCAGCGCGGTCGTCTCCGGCGGTAATGGTTGTTCGAGCAGCGCGAATGCGGCGCGCTCCGCACCGCTAAAATCGTAGTCGAGTTCGATGGCGCTGCCGTTCTGCGTCGCGCGCACGCCGCCCGATTCGGAGCCGGGAACGCTCAGAAAGCGTGCAACGCTCGCGAGACGTAGCCGAACGGCGTGCAGATCGGA
>JAJXXM010000103.1 GCA_021781095.1 bacterium | reverse complement strand
GTGCAATAATGCGATCGCCGTCTCGCGCGAGAGGATTCGTTTGAGGTTCTCGTGCGGAGCGAGGCGATTCCAAGCGAGCTTGAGCGCCACGACGCGCAGCCCGCCGCCCTGTGCGATGCCGATCGCCGCGGCTCCGGTCGCCGCAGCCGCCATCGGCAAGAGCGCCAGGCTCGCGATCTGCACGAACGGCGCGAGGCTTTCGTTCCCGGCGAGCGCCGCGCGCAGCGCCGCAGCGAGCGCGCCGCTCAAGGGTGCAACGACCGCGAGCAGCGCGAGGAATGCGGCGCCGAAGGCCGCGAGCGCGGAGAGATCGTTCGAACGCGGACCCTCGCCGCGTTCGCGCGATTTCCGCAGCCGTGTCGGCGTCGCTTCGAAGGAGCGCTCGCCCGCGCTCTCGCTCATCGTCCCATCCCCGGCGGCAGCAGCGGCGTCCCTGCCCGCATCGCCGTGAGTTCGAGTGCGAGTGCCGTCGCAACGGTCACCGCGCCGAATGCAAGCGGAAACGCCAACGCGTAATTCACGAAACGCGGAATCGTGCGCGCGACCGCAGCGAGCGCGATCTGCACCGCGAACGCCAACGCGATTGCCGGCGCGGCGATCTGCACAGCGACGACGACGATGCTGCGAACGTACCACAGCACCAGCGGCAGCGCGCTTGCGACCGGAAAGGCCGCACCGGGCGGCAGACGATGCAGCGATTCGGCGAATCCCGCAAGCACGGGGCGATACGCTCCGAGCAAAAAGAATCCACCGGTAAACGCCAGCGACCATAGGCGCCCGAAGCCGCTCGGCGCTACCAGCGCGACGCTCGGCGCGACGGCATGGACGCCGACGTAATCGTCGAGCAGACGTCCGGCGATATACGCCGCATCGTAGAGCAACGAGCAACCGATACCGATCGCACTTCCGATTCCGAACTCCAGCGCAAGCGCGACGGAGAAGCCGAGGATCGGAAGCGGAGCGCCGGTGAGCCCGGCACGCGGTGCCCCGAGAGCGAAGGCAAGCGCCCCCGCGATTCCCACGCGCACGAGCGCTGGAACGCTTGGATGGACGAGCCCCGGAGCCCGCGCGCAGAAGCCGAGCGCGCGTGCAAAGATCAGCAGCATCAGGATCATCGCGTGAGTTCGGGGATCGCTGCGAGCGCTCGCAAGAAGAGCTGAGCGCAGAGATGGAGATCGAGGCCGCCGAGCACGAGCAACGCCGCGCCGACGGCGAGCGTCTTGGGGAGCAGCACCAGCGTCTGTTCCTGTATCTGCGTCGCCGCTTGGAGGATCGCCACGGCGGTGCCGACGACGGCAGCGATGCCGAGAACCGGCAGGACCATTGTCGCTACCAGCATCGCACACGATCGGAGAAGTTCGCCGAAGGCATCCACCGGCCCAGCGTACGCGAGCGCTGCTACGAAACGATGTCTGCGATGTTACGCCGATGTCACGCCGAGGAAGGCGTCCAAGGCCCGTGTCGACGAGGCGGCTTCACGCGACTGGTTCAAATTGCTCAGACGTCGGAAGGCAGAAGCAACTAGGCTTGCGACCGGGCGGGGCACAACGCACCGCCGATAAAGAACGGAGCGATCGGGCATGCTTTCAATGAATCGGCAGATCCATCGCGGGATCGCGCTCGGCGCTCTCGCGTCGTTGCTGCTCGCGGCAACGGCTTGCAGCGGAACCTCGGGGAACACCGCCGGCACACCCTACGGCGGCGTCATTCAGTGCAACCCCGGCGCACAAGTTCAACTCGCACGCCCGCAGAACCAAACCAATGCAAGCAACGTCGGCTCGGTGGAGATCGTCGTGAACGGCAACAGTAACGCACTCGCGGTCTCCCCGAGCTCGTGGTCGCTACAGGTGCAGAGTAGCGGAGGCGGCCAGTCGCTCACGAGCAACGGTTTAACCGCCGTCGCCGACCCCACCGGATATCATCCGTTCCAGTCCGACTTCTTTTATTCGGGTAATCTCAACCAAACGCTACCGACGGGTTATACGTGGACGGTCTCGTTGGTGCAAGGGCAAACGGCGTATCAGCTTTGCTCCCCGCTGCCGGTCGGCTCGTTCTCGACCTAAGAAACGGCGGCGGCGTTCCCCTATTTGAAGAGCGGGCGCCAGGCGCTCGCCGCGAGCAACGCCGAGCCGATCGCTCTGGCGGCCGGCGATTTATTGAGCGTGTAGAAATGCACGCCCGGTGCGCCGCCGCGCAGAAGCTCCATCGCCTGCACCGCCGCATAGGCGACGCCGAGATCCTCGATCGCCTTGGGGTGTTCGCGCTGCTTCTCCAATTCGGCGATCAATTTCGGTGGGAATGTCGCGCCGCACATCTTCGTAAAGCGCGCGATCTGGTCGTAGTTGGTAATCGGCATGATGCCCGGCAGAATCGGTACGCGTACGCCCGCCGCACGCGCTCGCTCGACGAACGAAAAGTATTTCTCGTTATCGAAAAAGAGTTGCGTGATGAGAAATTTTGCCCCCGCTTCGACTTTCTCGACAAGATGCGTTAGGTCGTCCTCGGGGCTCGTTGCCTCGATATGCACCTCCGGATAGCACGCCGCCCCGATGCAGAAATCGCAGGTCCGAACGAGATAGGCGATGAGATCGCTCGCATAGGCAAAATCGCTGCGAACATCTTCGCCGGTGCGCGGAGGATCGCCGCGTAACGCAAGAACGTTCCGAATGCCGGCGCGGCTGAGGTCGTCGAAGAGCGCGCGCAACTCGGCGCGACTCTGCCCGAAAGCAGTGACGTGCGCGAGTACGGTGATGCCCGTGCGCTCGGCAATCTGCTTTGCCAATTCGACCGTGCGCGCGCGGGTCGAGCCGCCCGCGCCGTACGTGATCGAGACGAAAGCCGGGCCGAGCGCCTCGAGCGAGGCAATCGTCGCGAAGAGCGCTTCTCGCCCGGCATCATCTTTCGGCGGAAAGAACTCGAACGAAAAGAACGGACGGCGGCTCGCAAGCTGCCCGGCAATATCCATGCCCGGTCGTTAGCGAAATCTCAAGATAACGCCTCCGCGTCGTCCCTGGCGCTATGAGGTGGACTCGCGAGCTCCTTTTGGGAGTGAGGTGAGCTCACGCGTCTCGGGAACGCTATACGACGAACTCGGTGCGCTCCTATTCGGCAGCACGGAACCCGATCTCGGAAGGGGATGTTTAGATGATTGCCTAAATATCATAGCGAAAAATATGCGTCAGGAAGAGGTATTTAAGGCTCTGGCGGATCCGAGCAGACGCCGAGTTCTTCGGTTGCTCCAACGGGGGTCCATGACGGCCGGCGAGTTGGCCCGTAAGTTCGACTTCTCGGCTCCCTCGATGTCGCACCATCTTTCGCTACTCAAAGCCGCCGATCTCGTGCGAACCGAGCGACGCGGCCAAAGCATCGTCTATTCGCTGAATACGTCGGTCCTCGAGGATGTATCGAGATTTCTTCTGGACCTGCTCGGGACGCGGTAGGGAGTCAAGCGCATGAATCGTCGTCAAGCATTTATCGTCGGGTTGTGTCTCGTCATCATTGCCGCTGGGGTTTCGGCATTCTTCTACAGTCGAGTTCCGCCGAGCATGCCCTCGCACTGGGATGCAGCCGGCCGCGTCAACGGCTACATGCCGCGGTTTTGGGGCCTCGCGATGATGCCGCTCATCATGGCATTCATGTGGAGCTTGCTCCCGATCTTGCCGCGGATTTCGCCCAGGCAGTTTAGCCTCGGTGAGTCGATCGGAGCCTTCAATTTGGTCGTCATCGGGATCCTCGCGGTTTTCCTTGCATTGCACGTCGTCATTTTGCAGGCAGCCACCGGCGCCGCGATTCGCATAC
>JAJXXM010000040.1 GCA_021781095.1 bacterium | reverse complement strand
GGGAAGAGCGTGAGCCGATACTCGCCGATCTCCCACGGTTCGTTAAAGCGATGGATCTCGAACGTGCTCCGTTTCCGCGAACGAAATCGCACGGCGCAGAGCGCGGCGGTTTCGGGCGTGCAGATGACGACGTCGTGTTCGCGGGCGTGGTCGGCATGGGCGTGCGAGACGTAGCCGCGTTCGCGGCGCCGCGAGGCGTCGACCCAAAGATCGAGAGCGGGAAGGTAGAGTCCGGCGTCGCGCTTGGCGAACATACCCGATGCGCTTCGGTGCAACGCTCGCGCGCTCTTGCGCGTTGAAGAAGGAACTATGGCACGCATCTATGACTCGATCGCCGACACGTTCGGCAACACGCCGCTGGTGCGGATCCCGCGGCTCAACGCCGGCCTTCCGGGGGAGGTGCTCGTCAAAGTCGAGTCGTTCAACCCTGCCGGCTCGGTGAAAGATCGTATCGGCATCGCGATGATCGAAGCCGCCGAGGCCGACGGCCGTCTGCGCCCGGGTATGGCGATCGTCGAACCGACGAGCGGCAACACCGGCATCGCTCTCGCTTTTGTCGCAGCGGCAAAGGGCTATCCCATCGTTCTCGTCATGCCCGAAACGATGACGATCGAGCGGCGCAACCTTCTGAAGGCCTACGGCGCGCAACTCGTATTGACGCCCGGAAGCGAGGGAATAAAAGGCTCGATCGCTCGCGCGACCGCGATACGCGATGCGGCTCCGAATCGCTACTTCATGCCGCAGCAGTTTGAGAACCCGGCAAACCCCGAGATTCATCGGCGTACGACGGGCGAAGAGATCTGGCGCGATACCGACGGAAGTATCGATGCGTTCGTCGCCGCCGTCGGCACCGGTGGGACGCTCACGGGCGTGGGTCGATTGCTAAGGGAGCGCAAGCCGGGCGTTCGCATCGTTGCCGTCGAGCCCGATGCATCGCCGGTGCTCTCCGGTGGGGAACCGGGCCCGCACAAAATCCAAGGCGCCGGCACCGGATTTATTCCGCCGATTCTCGATACCGGAATCTTCGACGAGGTGCTGCGCGTGACCGACGGCGAGGCGATCGCCATGGCGCGGCGAGCGGCACGCGAGGAAGGGTTGCTCGTCGGCATTTCGGCGGGCGCGAATATTCACGCGGCGCTCGAAGTTGCGGCGCGCCCCGAGATGCGCGGGAAGCGTATCGTCACGATCGGCTGCGATACCGGCGAACGCTACCTCAGCAATCCCGTCTTCTCGGAATTGGAATCGGTCGTCGTCGACGAGCGCGTGGCCGCGGAGTCGGCATAATTGAACGAGCGAGAACTCGGAGGCGTCGCGGCGGTCGAAATACGCCGCGGAGAAAACGTCGAATCCTGGCATCGAATCGCGGCGTGCGCGAGCGATGCATCGGGGAGCGTGCTCCTCGCGATGGGCGAGATCGATCGCCCGGTCTACCTTCGTTCGGCGGCGAAACCGTTTATCGCCGCTGCGGCAATCGCCGCCGGCGTGCGCGAGGCCTTCGGCCTGACGATGGAAGAGATTGCGGTGATGGCGGCTTCGCATAGCGGCGAACCGTTTCACGTGGCGGCGGTCCGCTCGATTCTTCGGAAAATCGATCTCGATGAATCCGCGCTGCAGTGCGGCACGCATCTCCCGCTCGACGAAGGCAGCGCGCACGAATTGATCCGCGCGGGAATGCAACCGAGTGCGGTGCACGATAATTGCTCCGGAAAGCACGCCGGCATTCTCGCATTGACGCGCGTTCTCGGCGCCGATCCCGCGAACTATCGCGAGCCCGATCACCCGGCACAGCGTGCAATCCTCGATCTCTGCGCGCGCGCCTGTAACGATGACGCCGACCGTTGGCCGGTCGCTATCGATGGGTGCGGCATTCCCGTCTTTGCAACCCCGTTGCGCAACGCCGCGCTCGCATTCGCACGGTTCGCAACGCTGCAAGGGCTGCCCGACCGCGAATTACAGGCGTTCGTGGTCGTCCGCGACGCAATGCTCTCGCACCCGGAGTACGTTGCGGGTACGGGGCAGTTCGATACCCGTCTCATGGCGGCGGCGGGCGGCGCCATCGCCTCGAAGGTCGGAGCGGAGGGCGTCTCGGGGGTCGCTTCGATGACTGCGGGGCTCGGCTTCGCACTCAAAGTCGTCGACGGAGCCTCGCGCGCGCGTCCGCCGGCGGTGCTCGCCGGGCTACGAACGCTCGGCGCGCTTCCGGAGAGCGCTCAGGCAGAACTCACAGACTTTTCCGAACCGATTCTCTATACTCGCAAAGGAGCGCGGGCCGGCGAGATTCGCGCGCGTATCGACATGTTTGCGGAGGCACGTACGGGTTAAATTGACGAGTTATCTCGATGCATTACGCGAGCGCGTTCTTTTGTTCGACGGCGCCATGGGCACGCAGCTCATGGCGTTGGAATTAACGGCGAAAGATTTCGGCGGCGAACGCCAACTCGGGTGCAACGAAGCGCTCGTCCTTTCGCGCCCGGATCTCATCCGTTCGATCCACGAACGCTACCTCGAGGCGGGTGCCGACGTCGTCGAGACCGACTCGTTTACCGCCTCGCGGCTGAAGCTCGATGAGTTCGGTATCGGCGAGCACACCTATGCGGTCAATCACGATGCGGCCCGTCTCGCGCGCGCGGCAGCCGATGCCTACAGCTCGCCGACGCGCCCGCGTTTCGTTGCCGGCTCGATGGGCCCGACGGGCATGCTCGTCTCGTCAAGCGATCCGTCGCTCTCAAAAATTACGTTTGCGGAGCTCGCCGCGCTCTACGGCGAGCAGGCGCGCGCTCTCGTCGATGGCGGCGTGGACCTGCTCTTGCTCGAGACGATGCAGGACCTACTCGAACTCAAAGCGGCGATCGTCGGAATCGGGCGTGCCTTTCACGACGGTCTTCGCCGCGTACCCATTCAGGCGCAGCCGACGCTCATTACCGAAGGGCGCATGTTGTTGGGGACCGATATCGCAGCGGTCTGCGCCGTGCTCGATGCGTTACCGATCGACGTTCTCGGCTTGAATTGTTCGACCGGTCCGGCGCAGATGCGCGATTCGATTCGTTACCTCGGCGAGACCTCGCGATGTTACGTCAGCGTCATTCCGAATGCCGGATTGCCGCTGATGGGCCCCAAAGGTGAGACGATCTACCCCGAAACGCCGGCCGAGCTGACGAACGAACTGATGGAGTTCGTGCGGTCGTTCGGCGTACGTGCGATCGGCGGCTGTTGCGGCACCACCCCCGAACACATTGCGTCGTTGCGCGCCGCTCTCGATGCGAGCCCGGAGAGCCGCGCGCCGCACCGGCCGGCGCCGCCGCGCCCCGAATACGTCGCCAGCGCGATGACGGCGGTCTCGTTAGAACAAGAACCGCGCCCGCTCATCGTCGGAGAACGCATCAACAGCCAAGGCTCTCGCCGTGTGAAGCGCCTGTTGTTGGAGGACGATTACGAGGCGATCGGACAGCTCGCGCGCGACCAGATCGACGGCGGAGCGCACGTCCTCGACGTCTGCACGGCGCTCACCGAACGCACCGACGAACCCGAGCAAATGCGCGCGGTGGTACGTCGGCTCGCACAATCGGTCGAAGCGCCGCTGATGATCGACTCGACCGAAGTCGCCGTGCTCCGCAGCGCGCTGGAGAATTATCCGGGGCGCGCGATCGTGAACTCCGTTCATCTCGAGAGCGGCCGCGCGAAGATCGATGCCGTCCTGCCGATGGCGATCGAGCATGGCGCCGCGGTCGTCGCGCTGACCATCGACGAGGCGGGCATGGCGAAGACCGCGCAACGCAAGGCCGAGGTGGCGCGACGCATC
>JAJXXM010000322.1 GCA_021781095.1 bacterium | reverse complement strand
ACTATTCGACCCCGGGCGGGCGCATGGTGTGGAATGCGGTGCGCGCCTGATAGTGCATCGCGAGCGCGACGAGCTCGCGTTCGCGCCACGGGTTCGCCATCATTCCAAACCCCGTCGGCAAACCGTGGTCGCCGAAACCGTTGGGGACGCTCATCGACGGAAGGCCGCAGAGATTGCCGGGCGTGACCGGATCGACCGCGCCGGGTGCATCGGGGTAGACCTTATCGAACGGCGTTCCGATCGGATACGCTACGGTCGGAAGCGTCGGGAACAACAACGCGTCGTACGGTGCGATCGCTTTCCCGACGGCGTCGACGATCTCTCGTCGCCGCCTCATCGCATCGACGTAATCGACCGCGCGAGTTTCGTATTGCATGTATCCGCCGATACGATCGTCCGGCGACTGTAATTCGCGCGCTTTTCCGCTTTCGATGAGGTCGCGAAACGCCGCGGCGCTCTCACCGTTGAGCAGGGCGCCGATCGTCGCGCCGTACGGAAGATCGGGAAGCTTCACCTCGTCGGCGATCGTCACCGCATCCGCGATTGCAGCGAGCGAGGCATCGAAGTTCTTGACTACCGCCGCCTGCGTCTGCTTGCGCGCACCGACGATGACGGCAACGCGCGGCTTTTTCTTCGGCGCGTAGAGCGGCGCGGTGCGGGTGCTGTCGTCGCGCGGATCGCTCCCGGCGACGATGCGGAGGATCGCCAACGTATCGCGCGCCGAACGCGCCATCGGCCCGAGCTTATCCGAGCTCCACATCAGCGCCATCGCTCCGTACCGGCTGACGCGCCCGAAGGTCGGGCGCAGCCCCGAGACGCCGCACATCGCACTCGGCGTGAGAATCGATCCGTTCGTCTCCGAGCCGATCGCAAAGCCGACGAGCCCGGCAGCGACTGCAGCGCCCGGGCCGCTCGAACTGCCGCCGCTCCAATACTCCGGGTTCCACGGCGTTCTTCCGGGACCGGTAAAGGACGCATCGGCGCCGTTGTAGCCGAACGCGCCCGCAAGTTCGACCATCGCAAGTTTTGCGACGAGGACGGCACCTGCGGCGTGCAATCGCTCGACGACCGCGCCGTCGAAATCGAAGGTGCGCTCGCGGTAGGGCGCGGCACCCCACGTGGTCGGCGCGCCGACGGCGGCGAGTAAATCTTTCACGCCGTACGGAACGCCGTGCAACGGGCTCTTTCGCTCGCCACGAGCGAGCGCGCGATCGGCGGCCTTCGCCTCTCGTAGTGCGCGTTCGTGGAGGATCGTCACCACCGCTCCGAAGCGCGCGCCGTAGCGTTCGAGGCGCGCGAGGTAGAGTTTCGTGAGTTCGAGCGACGAGATACGCTTGCGAGCGATCTCGCGGCCGAGCGTTACGGCGTCGGAGAATGCGAGATCGATCTCGTTCACGGGCGCACCTCGAATTGCGGAACCGGCGCGTCGCCATTCTGCAAAAACGTACCGTGCGGGTTCAGTGAGGAACCGAAGGTATATCCCTGTTCGATGCCCGCCGCGATCTTTTCGATCTGGAGATCGGTGAGTTGCGGATCGAAACGGCGCATCGCGCGCGCGAGGTCGAGCGCGCCGGGCGATGGTGTCGGCACCGGTGCCGGGCTCGGCGTCGCCGTCGGTGAGGGCTCAGCCATCGGCGCACCCGGCAATAGGGCGGCTCCGACGCCGAGTGCGGCGCCTGCGAGAAAGATTCTCCGCGAACTCTTCATGACGTGCAAGAACGCCCTTTGACTGCGAAGGTTTGCATGCCTGCACCGGCGCTCTATCCCGCGGCAATCATCGCGACCGCGACGAGCGCGCAGAGCACGCCGGCCCATTGAATGCGGGAGAGTCGCTCGCGCAAAACCATCGCCGCAAGCAGCACGGTGGAGGCCGGGTAGAGCGAGGTTAATACCGCCGAGATAGCGAGCCCGTCGATTCGAGCGGCGAGGAGGTAGAGCAGGTTCGCACCCATATCGAGCGCCCCGCCGAGAACGACGATCCAGAGGACGCCACGCGAGCGCATCGAGGTGCGAGTGGCGAGCACGATCGAACCGAGCAAGCCCACGGAAGCGAGGCGCGAGCCGAGCAGAGCAAAAAGCGGAGCGCCGTCGCGCGTCATTCCCAGCAGGGTAAAAAACGCACCGAACGCGATACCGGAGAGCACCGCCTCACGCAGCCCCGCGGTTGCGAATTCGCGTTCTCCGCTGCTATCGAACGACGCCGAAATCGCAACGATGGCCGCCGCCGCCAGCACGAGCCCTGCATACACGAGCGGGGATGGCCGCTCGCCCGTCGCGATGCCGAAGATGACGGGCACCGCAGCGGCGAGCAACGCCGTGACCGGCGATACCACGCCCATGCGACCGATCGAGAGCGCGTGATAGAGCAGCGCGATGCCCGCGGCACCGGCGAGGCCCGCGAGCGCGCCCCACCCGAACGAAACGGCGCTAAAGGCCTCTCGATGCACCGCGAGCACGAGCGCGATAACGAGCAGTCCGACCGCTTGCGTCGCGAGTGCGACGGCGAGCAAGGCGGCACGACGCGCGGCGATCCCGCCGAGGAAATCGGCGCTACCGTATGCGGCGGCGGCGACGAGCGCGAAGAAAACCCCCAAGGGCGAGGTTACGCCTCGATGACGATCGGCACGATCACCGGGCGGCGCCGCGTGCGCGAGAAAATTTCCTTCGCCAGCGTCGCGCGTACGTGCTCGCGCACCGAGTTGGTATCGCGCAACGCATCGTTCGAAAGCGTCGCCAACATCGCGCTCAAGTGCGAACGCAAGTGTTCGATCAGCTCCTCGGACTCCGGCTCGTAGAACGCGCCGCGCGTCACGATATCGGGAACGCCGATCGGTTGTACCTCTTCGGCGTCGATGGCGACGACCGCGGTCACGATGCCGTCGTGCGAGAGCATCTTGCGATCGCGCAGTACGGCTTCGCCCATCTCTCCGAGCCCGGTTCCGTCGACGAGAACCATTCCGCCGTACGTCTTGCCGATCTTGTCGCCGTATTCGGCGGTAAACTCGACGATATCGCCGTTTTCGATGACGAAGACGCTCTCGGGATGGACGCCGGTTTTCGTAGCCAAGCGGCCGTGCGTTACCAACATTCGATACTCACCGTGGACGGGGATGAAATACTCGGGGCGGATGAGATTGAGCATGAGCAAGAGCTCTTCTTGCGAGGCGTGTCCGGAGACGTGCGCGCGCCCTTCGTTGCCGTGAATCACGGTAGCGCCGAGACGATAGAGGTTATTGATCGTCCGATAGACGCTTTTTTCGTTCCCGGGAATCGGGGTCGCACTGATGACGATCGTATCGCCGGGATCGATGGCGAACTTCGGATGGTCGCGCACCGACATCCGCGAGAGCCCGCTCATCGGTTCGCCCTGCGAACCGGTCGTCATCACGACGATTTGATCGGCGCGGAGATTGCCGACGTCTTCGATTTTCACCAAAATATCGGGTGGGATCCGAAGGTGGCCGTGCTCGCGCGCGAAGTGCAATACGTTGTTCATCGAGCGTCCGAGAAAAGCGATCTTCCGCCCGAATTTTTCGGCGTGATCGATCGCCTGCTGGATGCGCGGGACGTTCGAAGCGAACGAAACGATCAAAATGCGTCCGGTCGCCTTTGAAAAAATCGTCGTGAAGGCTTCGCCGACGACGCGTTCGGATTGCGTGTGCCCCGGCCGCTCGGCGTTCGTCGAGTCGGCAAGCATGCAGAGAACGCCCTCTTCGCCGATGCGGGCGAGCGCCGCGAAATCGGCCGGGCGGCCGTCGATCGGCGTCTGATCGAATTTGAAGTCGCCGGTGTGAAAGATCGTGCCGCTCGGCGTGCGAATCGCGAGCGAGCAGGCGCCTGCGACGGAATGATTGATATGGACGAACTCGGCCTCGATCTCGCCGTAACGAACCCGGTCGCCCGGAGCGACGGCGACCAACGGCATCTCTCCGAGCTTGTGCTCTCGAGACTTTGCCTTGATGAGCGCTCCGGTAATCGCCGTGCCGACGATCGGCGTGTTCGGGAATTCGCGCAGAAAATAGGGGATGCCGCCGATGTGATCTTCGTGCCCGTGGGTGACCAACACCGCGCGCAGTTTGTGCACGCGCTCGCGTACGTAGCTGAAATCGTTAATGACGATATCGACGCCGAACATCTCCTCGTCGGGAAACATCAGCCCGCAATCGACCACGACGAGATCGTCGTTGGTTTCGATAACGGTCATGTTGCGACCGATCTCGCCGCATCCGCCGAGCGGGACGACGCGAACGAATGGCTCCTTCGGAGCTTTAGGAACGGAGATACTCTGCGTCTTCAATATGGGGCCTTTACAACGGCTGCGTGCGTGGGAATGACGGGCGGAGGAACGCCCATGCGATACAGCCACTCTATCACGCTCGCGCTACTCGCCGCGACCCTGCTCGGTAGCACCCCCCACCACAAGCGTGACGCACCCGCGCCCCCGCCATCGCAACCGCGAGCCGAACTGCTCTATTCGTGGCACGCCCTGCGCCAGACGCGGGATATCCTCGTTCTCCACCTGCTCGAACTGCGCCGGGAGCGCCTCGGGCGCCTCGAGCTACTGCTACGGGCGGGGGTGCCGATCGGTTGCCTGCTCGCCGATCCGCTGCTCGCGGCAAGAACCGAGAGGCCGCCCGCCAATAGTCGGAGCCATGACAACTGCACCACCACCTCAAGAGAACGCGGGGCTCTCCAGCCTCGTGGAGACCATCGTCGCCCCGACGAGCGCCTTCGACCGCCTCGCCGAGAAGCAAACCTGGGGCTGGGCGTTCATCGCTTCGTCCCTACTCACCGTAGTCGGCGCCTTGGCGAGCGCCCCGGTCCAGCGACATGTCACACACCTCATGATGGAGCGCCAGGCCGCCGCGGCATCGACCCCGCAGCAAGCCGCAGCTCTCGCCAATGCCGCAACGATGGCCGAAAAATTCAGTTCGCTCGGGTGGGTATTCGCGCCGCTCGGCGTCCTCTGGATCGTGCTGATCGCCACGATCGTTCTCGTTCTCTTCAACGCCATACTCGGCGGCAAAGCGAACTTTAAACAATTATGGTGCGCCTCGATGAACGTCTCGGTCGTTCTCTCGCTCGGTGCCCTCCTCGCATCGATCATCATCGCCATCCGTGGTGCCGGGGCAATTTCCGATATCACCGATCTGTTCCGCAGCTCCATTTCTTTGGCTGCAGTCGTGCCGAGCGATAATCCCAAAATCCTGACCCTCCTCGCCGCAATCACCCCGTTCACCCTTTGGGCGCTCTGGCTCAACGCGACGATCATGCAGCGCATCGCACGCATGGAGCCGCCTCGCGCCTGGACCGCTGCGATCGCGGCCCTCCTGTTGCCGGCGCTCGTCTATGGCGCGTTCGCGCGTCTTCCCGCCGGGTCGCCGACCGGCAGCGCTCCCGCGACGAGCGTCACCGCGAGCCCCTAAGCGCTCCTGAAACTTTTCCACCGCAGCCCCGTAGTAGGCGACGTATGCGTCGCCTACTTTTCGTTTGGACATGCGCTCCCGCTCTACTGGCGGGGGCACTCTTCGCCGGCCCCGCCGGCGCAGCACCGCAGCCGCTCACGCTGAAACAAGCGGTTGCCTTCGCTCTCGCGCACAACTCGACGGTCGCCGCCTCGGCGGCCGCGGTCGCGTCGGCTCGCTCCAACTTCGCGGTTCAAAAAACCCAAAATCTGCCGACCGCCGGCGCCACGCTAACGAACCAAATGTCGAAGAGTTCGAACTTCGGCGGGGCGTACGCGGTCATCGGCGCCCAACCGCAAAACAACTTCAGCCAAAACACCGCGCAATTACAGGCGCAGTACACGCTGACGACCGGCGGCCTCGCGGGCATTCAGCTTGCGGTTGCAAAAGCGAATCTCGAGCAGGCGAAGGCAAACCTGCGCAACGCGCGCGCCCAAGTCGCTACCTCGGTAACGGCGGCCTTCAATACCGTCGTGCAGGACGACGAACTCGTGACCGTCGACCGCGGCGATCTGCAATACCAACGCTTGTTATTACAAAACGCACGCGTTAAAGAGCGCGCGGGTGTCGCCGCCGGGGTCGATGTCCTCTCGGCCCGCGTCGCGGTCGCACGGAGCGAATCGACGCTCGTAGCGGCGCAAGCCAACGTCGCCAACGCGCTCGACTCGCTCTGCCAGAGCATCGGCGCACCGCTCGGAACGCCCTTCGCGCTGCCGAAACAACTGAAACTCCCCGCACTTCCGGCGATCTCGTTGAAAAAGATCGAACGGATCGCCCTGGCAAACCGCGCCGATATCGCGAGCGCCCGCGACGCGCTCCGCGTCGCCGACCTCAACCGGAAGAGTTGGTTGCCGCAGCTCTTCCCGCAGATCCAACTCTCGGCCGCATTCGGCAACCAGTTTTCTCCGACGAATGCCGTCTTCGATCAGCAACAACTCGATGCGGAATTCGCCGCCGGGAAGCTCGCCCAAAAAGTGTACCTGCCGCGAGGAGCGCCCGGTTTTTGGCAAATTCAGGCCCTCTCCACATTCAATCTCCCGATCGTCGATTACGGAGCCAGGCGTCTCTCGCGCGTGAACTACGACGCGGCGGTGAAGAGCGCCGAGCTCGCACTCGTCAACGCCAAACTGGTCGCGCTCAACGACGTTCGCAGCGCCTACCGCGCCGCGAAATCGGCGCTCGCTCAAGTCGGTTACGCGCGGCAGGAAGCGCGTTTGGGAATCGAAAGTGCGAATATCAAGCGCCTCCAATATAAGGCGGGCGTCGCCGCGCTCTCCGATGTCGTCCAAGCCCAGCAAACCTCTATCTCGGCGCAAAACGACCTGATCTCCGCGCGCGTCGCGTACGTGAACGCGCTCGTTCGGTTGCGCACATCCATGGGTATTTTTTCACCAACGAGCGCCGTCGCCGACCTTCACTAAGGAGCAGCATGAACAAGAACGCCCGGATCATCGTCATCGCCGCGATCGTCGCGATCGTCGTCGTCGGACTCGCTCTCGCCTTCCGCCCTCATTCGAGCAACTCGATTGCCGCCAAAACGTTGAAAATCGAGCCGACGACGTTCGTCGTGAAGCTCCCGGAGAACGGCACCGTGATGCACCCGCACATGGAAACGATACCGGCGTTGGTCAGCGGAAACCTCGCGAGCATCGACGTGAAAGCCGGTAGCCGCGTCTCGGCCGGCGAGTTGCTCGCAACGATCGAAAATCCATCGCTCGACGCGAGTGCCGCCGGAGCGCTCGCCGACTACCAGAGTTCGGTCGCGAACGTACGGACCGCAGCGATTCAAGAGCGCAACGCGCGCGTGCAGTACCAAGCCGGGGTCGATACCGCGAAAAGCAACCTCGACGAAGCGCGTCGCGTCCTGACCGCCGACGAAACGCTCTACGCCGACAAAGCGATCCCGCGCAGCCAACTCGACGCCGATCGCGCGAAGGAGGAGCAGGCGAAGGTCGCCTACGACCAGTCGGTCGAGCAACTCAAGCTCGGAGCGGTGACCGGATACGGAACGAGCTCGGTTCAGGCCGCTAAAGCACAGGCGCTGAAATCGAAGATCCTCAACGACCAGGCGCAGCAACAACTCGGCTTCGAACGCATCGTCGCTCCGTTCTCCGGCGTGATCGAGAGCGTCGCACCGCGCCCGACCGATGCGAACCGCACGATCCTTCCCGGCGACGCGGTCTCGGCGGGACAGGCGATGTTCACGATTGCCGAAGGTAGCAACTACGTCGTGCAGGCGCAGGTCGACGAACAGGATATCCACGCCGTCGCCCTCGGCATGCCGGTCAACGTTACCAGCGAAGACTTTCCGAACGTCACCTTACACGGACATATCGAGCGCATCTCGCCGCTTGCGACCCGTTCCACCGACGCCGGTTCGACCGCACGCGAAGTGCTCACGACGGTCGCCCTCGACGAAAGCAATCCGGTCCTTCGCGACGGAATGACGGCAAACGTCGATATTCTGACGACGAGCATCCCGAACGCCCTCGTCGTTCCGACGGCCGCGATCGTTCACGTAAAAAAAGCCACGAAGATCTGGGTCGTCCGCAAGGGCAAGGCGCATGAAGTCGCCGTCGTCCTCGGCAAGAGTAACGATCTCCAAAGCATCGTTCGCTCCGGCTTGACCGCCGGCGAAACGATCGTCGCCTCGGCGGTACCCGCGCTGCACGAAGGGATGCGGATCGTACCGCTTCCGCAGGGCAGTCCCTCGGAAACCCCGTGAGCGTACTCGCCGCATACGTTGAGGAGGCGCTCGCATCACTTTGGCGCAATCGCCTCCGTTCGGCGCTCTCATTGTTGGGCACCATTATCGGTATCGCGTCGACGATCGCCGTCTTGGGGCTGAGCCAGGCCGGCGCGCGGGGCCTCGAAGCATCGTTGGGTAATGCCGATTCGGTGGGCTGGGTCGTTTTCGTCGATCGCTCCTCCGATAACCCGCTCGCGGCAACGCTTTATTATCGCGATGTCGCGCGCTTCGTCGCCCGAAGCAACGGCGCGATAACCAGTGCCTACGCGGGGTATTTCGGTCGCCCGTTTCCGGTGAACGTCGGCGGTAAAACGCATTACCCGCAACTCCACGGCACCGATAAGGGCGACAACGCCATGGTGATCCTCGAGGGACGCAAGCTCGACCACAACGACGTCCTGGCCGCAGCGAACGTCGCGATGATCTCGAAAGAGGCTCGCAAAACGCTCTTCCCGCACGAAGATCCGCTCGGGCGTAGCATCTCCGTCGGCAACACGCGGCTACGAATCGTCGGCGTTTTCGACGCGACCGGAAGTCTCCTCAGCAGTGCGGTCGGCGACGCGATTTACGTCCCGTACACGACGATGCATCGCATCGCTCCGGGGCCGATCGACGGCATCATTTTTTATAGCGCTCCCGGCGTCACGTCGGAGCAGGTCACGGCGGCGGCGACCGCCGCACTCCGGAGCCTCCACGGGCCCCATGCGAAGTACACGATTCAGGATCAGGCGAAGTCGCTGGGAATATTCTCCCACGTTCTCGGCGGCATCGGCGTCGGCATAACGCTCATCGGCGGTATCGCCCTGTGCGTGGCCGGAATCGGTATCATGAATATCATGCTCGTCTCGGTGAACGAGCGCACGCGCGAGATCGGCATCCGCAAATCGATCGGAGCGAGCTCCGGCGATATCTCGCTGCAGTTTTTAATCGAAGCGACGATTCTATCGGCGATCGGCGGTGCCATCGGTACGATCTTCGGCGTCCTCATCGTCCTTGCATTACGGGGAAGCCTCGTGCACTTCGTCGGCAGCGCGCCGGTACCGTGGGCGCTCGTCCTCTCGATCGCCGCCTTCTTTACCATCGGCATCGGTATCGGCTTTGGTGCCTATCCGGCGATCCGCGCCGGAAAACTCGATCCCGTCGTGGCGCTGCGGAGTTAACATGCTCGACTACATGCGCGAAACGCTCGAACTCATGCAAGCGAACCTCACCCGAACGATTCTCACGTTAATCGGCCTGGTCGTCGGCGTCGCCGCCATCATCTCCATTCAGGTCGCCGCCGCGGGCATGGCCGCAGCGGTGAACGGCGCCTTTCGCGGGATCAACATTAATACGTTCTTTCTCTTCCCGAAATCCACGCAAGGCAGCACGCAACGAGCGAACCTCGGGCTCTCCGATCTAACGTTGCTGGAGCAAAACGTTCCCGGCGTCGAGACCGCGATTCCATTCGGACAGACGCGCACCATCGTCAGCGCCGGCCACCAGCACGTCATGCTGAAGTTCGGCGGTGAATCCTATCGTCGCTTCAGCACCGCGCCGGTCGTCGCCGGGCACGCGATCGCGCGTACCGACGTCGAGAATGCGAGCCCGGTCTGCGTGCTCTCGTCGAAGGCGTTCTCGCGCCTCTTCCCCCATGCGGTCGATCCGAGCACGGTGCTCGGCCAATCGGTCTACGTCGGTCCGAAGCGTTACGTCATCGTCGGCGTGCTCGGCCCGGCGACGCTCTCGACCGCATCGTTAGGCTTCGATATCAATAACGACGTCGTGATACCCTACACGACCTTCTACAACGATTATCAGCGCGGTCGCCCGCTCTTCGGCATCCAGGTACTGGGCAGCCGCGATGCGACGCTGGCGACGCTCGAAGCGAACGCCAAGCGCGTTCTCTCGCAAGCGCACGGCGGCTCGATCTACCAGACGTTCGATTTCGGTTTCTTCACCAAACAGATCGACGGCTTCTTCGGCGTCGTCGGAACGATCGTGAGTGCGGTCGGTGCGATCTCGCTGCTCGTCGCCGGAATCGGAATTATGAACATTCTCTTCGTATCGGTGAGCGAACGAACGCGCGAGATCGGGATACGGCGCGCGATCGGCGCGTCGCGAGCGACGATTCTCATTCAGTTTTTCGTCGAGGCCTTCGTGCTCGCATTCAGCGGTTCGTTGGTCGGCATGCTCGCCGGGCTCGGGATCGGCGAACTCGCGCAACAGCTCTTTATCGCGCGCATCTCGGGGACGATCGCGGCGCTCCCGTGGACGCAGGCAATCCTTCTCGCCACGATCTTCGCAACCGTCGTCACGCTCGTCTTCGGCACCCTTCCCGCGCTACGCGCGGCATCCGTCGACCCCATCGAGGCATTACGTTATGAATGACATCGCGATCGATCTCCAACAGATCGTCAAAACCTACAAGTCCGGCAGCATCGAAGTGCAGGCGCTGCGCGGGGTAACCCTGCGCATCGAGCGCGGCGAATACGTCGCGATCATGGGCCCCTCCGGTTCGGGAAAATCGACGCTGATGAACGTCATCGGCTGCCTCGACCGTCCGACCTCGGGCAACTATCACCTCGACGGCATCGATCTCTCGGCGCTCGACGATCGCGCGCTGGCGAAGATTCGCCTGGAGAAACTCGGCTTTATCTTCCAAGGCTTCAACCTTCTTCCGCGCACCGACGCGCTGAAAAACGTCTCGTTGCCGCTCTTCTATGCGAAGGTCTCACCGCGGGAGCGCCGCGAGCGGGCGCGCGCCGCACTCGCCGAGGTCGGGCTCGCGGATCGCGGCCACCACAAGCCGAGCGAACTCTCCGGCGGCCAGCAACAGCGCGTCGCAATCGCCCGAGCGCTGATCAATAACCCCGCCGTACTGCTCGCCGACGAGCCGACCGGCAACCTCGACAGCACCACCAGCGAGGAGATCCTCGCGCTCTTCGAAAGTCTTCACCGCGCCGGCCGCACGATCGTGGTCGTCACCCACGACGAAGAGGTCGCCGAGCGTGCGGACCGCGTGGTACGCTTGCGCGACGGACTCATTCTCTCCGACACGCCGACCGCGCGCGGGCACTTTTCGGGAGGTTCCATCGTTCCACAAGAGGCAACCCCTCAATCGTAACGAGCCTTCTCCACAGCTTGGAGCATTTATAACTGTGAAACAACGCGTTCTTCCCACCCTTATCATCGCGCTCGTCGGCGCGAGCATCGGCAGCTTCCTGATGATGCTCTACGCAAGCACGCACTTCGCCGGCGTCGCGGGGCCGAATCACTCGCTCCCCGTAGTCTCCGCCGCACCGCTGCAAGGCATTAGCGACCAAGATCGCATCGTCTCGGCGGTCAAGCGCACGAAGCCCTCGGTCGTCGCGATTCAACTCGACGTCAACGGCCAGCGGGTCGTGCCGTTCTTCCAAGGTTTCTTCGGCCAGGGCGGCCCCGGCGTTGAAGAGCCCTATAAGGGAAAGGCGTCGGGGTCGGGCTTCGTCTACGACACGAAGGGCGACATCGTTACGAACGCCCACGTCGTCACCCCGCCGCAGGGTGGAAATATCACGAAGCTCACCGTCGTCTTCGCCGACGGCGACCACGTGCCGGCGCACGTCGTCGCGGAGAATATCGGCGCCGACCTCGCGGTCATTCGCGTCGACAACTACAAGAAGCTTCCGCCGCCGTTGCAGTTCGCGAACTTCGACCGCGTCGAACAGGGGCAGTGGGCGATCGCGATCGGCGAGCCGCTCGAACTCCAGCAGACGGTGACCCTCGGCGTCGTCTCGGCGTTCGACCGGAACGAGCCGATCCAGAACGATAGCGGCCAAACGATCGATTTCAAGGGGCTCCTGCAGACCTCGGCGCCGATCAACCCCGGGAACTCCGGCGGCCCACTGATCGACGACCACGGCAAGGTGATCGGCATCAACCAGTCGACCGTGAAATCGGCGTACGCCCAGGGCATCGGCTTCGCGATTCCGGCGAATACCGTGCAGCGCGTGGTCGCAGAGATGCTCGAGCACCCCGGCATCACCCAAGGAACGAACGAGGGTTACATGGGGGTCGAGATGGCTGACCTCAGCCCAGGGTTGCGTAACCAGATCGGCTATACCAGCGGCCCCAACGGGATCGCGGTGATCGCCGTCGTCCCAGGCGCTCCCGCCGATAAGGCGGGGATCGAGCCCGGCAACGTCATCCTCAGCGTCGACGGCAAAACCTACACGAAGACGCAGGATCTCCTCAAATATATCGCCAGTAAGAAACCGGGCACGGTCGTTCGGATCGACCTCTGGGCACAGGGGATCAAGAAGTTCGCCGCGGTCACCTTGACGGAACGCCCGGCGACCGCCGGAACCGTTCCCTAGGAAGCGGCGCTCCGAGGCGAGCGCAACCCAGAGGATAGCCCTGCTGTTACAAGGAGCGGAACAAATTGCCGCTCCTTGTTGTACTATGGGGTAGGCAACCAAGCCCGAATTCGTTCGTAAGCGGCAAGGCGTCGTCGAACGCTCGGAGCGTCGCCGGATCGTCGCGATGCGCACACCAACCTCGAATGTGCGCACGCCTCGGCTCGACCGCCCGGTGTCTCGATCTAGCTGGTCCAGGGCGCGCTCGGGGTTCACATCACAACAACGAGGTAAGAAAAATTCATGGCTAAAGTGGTCGGCATCGACCTCGGCACGACCAACTCGGTCGTCGCCGTTATGGAGGGCAACTCGCCCACCGTCATCGCAAACTCGGAAGGCTCGCGTACCACCCCGTCGGTCGTCGCCTTTTCGAAAACCGGCGAGCGTCTCGTAGGACAGCTCGCAAAACGCCAGGCCGTCACCAACCCGGAGCGTACGATATCTTCGATCAAGCGCCACATGGGCGAGGGTGATTATCGCGTCAAGATCGACGGCAAGGATTACACCCCGCAAGAGATCTCGGCGATGGTTCTGCAAAAGCTCGTGAACGACGCGAGCAACTATCTCGGCGAACGGGTCACCCAAGCGGTGATCACGGTTCCCGCCTATTTCAACGACGCACAGCGCCAGGCGACCAAAGACGCCGGCAAAATCGCCGGCCTCGAAGTGCTCCGCATCATCAACGAGCCGACCGCGGCCGCACTCGCATACGGCCTCGATAAAAAAGGCAACGAAACGATCCTGGTATGGGATCTCGGCGGCGGTACCTTCGACGTCTCGATTCTCGAAGTCGGCGACGGCGTTTTCGAAGTGAAATCGACCAACGGCGATACGCGACTCGGCGGCGACGATTACGACCACCGCGTGGTGGAATGGCTCGTCGGCGAATTCCGCAAAGATCAGGGCATCGATCTCTCCAAGGACAAGCAGGCGATGCAACGTCTGACCGAAGCCGCGGAGAAAGCGAAGATCGAACTCTCGGCCGTCGTGCAAACGACGATCAATCTGCCGTTCATTACGGCCGACGCCGAAGGTCCCAAGCATCTCGAGTACACGCTGACGCGTGCGAAGTTCGAGGAGATCACCAGCGATCTCACCGATCGCTGCATCAATCCGTTCAAGAGCGCGCTCGCCGATGCGAAGATCGACATCTCGCAGATCGACGAAGTGGTGATGGTCGGCGGTTCGACCCGCATGCCCGTCATTCTCGAACTCGTTCGCAAGCTGACCGGTAAGGATCCGAATCTCACCGTCAACCCCGACGAAGTGGTCGCGGTCGGCGCGGCGATTCAGGCCGGCGTCCTCTCGGGCGAAGTGCGCGACGTCGTACTGCTCGACGTCACCCCGCTCTCGCTCGGTCTCGAAACGATGGGCGGCGTCATGACGACGCTGATCGAACGGAACACGACGATCCCGACGAAGAAATCGCAGGTCTTCACCACCGCCGAGGACGGCCAGACGAGTGTGGACATCCACATTCTGCAGGGCGAACGTCCGATGGCGGCCGACAACAAGACGCTCGGACGTTTCCGGCTCGAGGGCATGCCCCCGGCGCCGCGCGGCGTACCGCAGATCGAAGTCACCTTCAACATCGATGCCAACGGCATCGTCAACGTCGGCGCGAAAGATCTCGGTACCGGGAAAGAGCAGCAGATCACGATCACCGCATCGACCAACCTCAACAAAGAGGAAGTCGAGCGGATGGTCAAGGACGCCGAACTTCAAGCGGCCGCCGACAAGGCGAAGCGCGAAGAGGCGGAGGTGCGGAATACCGCATCGAGCCTGATCTACTCGACCGAAAAGTCGCTGAAGGAAGTCGGAGAGAAACTCGACGCAACCGCTCGCGGTGAAGTCGAGAGCGCGCTCGCGGAGTTGAAAAAACTCAGCGAGAACGGAGCCGCGACCGAGATCAAGGCCTCGATCGAGAAGCTCCAGAGCGCGAGCTACAAGATGGCGGAACTGCTCTACAAGAGCACCGGAGCGACGCCCGAGGGCGAAGCGGCGGGAGCCGAGTCGGCGAACGGACAGGCCTCAAACGGCGCTGCGAGTTCGACCCCCGACGACGTCATCGACGCCGAGTTCAAGGAAGCGAAGTAGCCTTCCGTTCGCGCGGATGGAGTGAGGGCGCGCCGCAATCTGCGGCCGCCCTCACCCGCCGCCGTCTTTTCATGCGCTCATTTTCATAAACAGAAGTAGAGATAGACGCAATTATGGATAACGATCTACTCAACGATCCCATCGGCGACCCCGTCGCGACCGATGAGAGCGTGCAGTCGGAGAGCGAGCTCACCAAAGCCAACGCTCGCGCCGACGAGAACTACAACAAATTTTTGCTCGCGATGGCGGATTTCGAGAATTACAAACGGCGCGTGCAACGCGATATCGAACAGCGCATCGTGGAACACCGGCGCCGCCTGTTCGGGCGGTTGCTGCCGGTTCTCGACAATCTCGAACGCGCGCTCGCGGTGCCGGCGGGCGGCGAAGCGCTGCGCTCCGGCGTCGAAAGCACGCTGCGCGGTTTCGAAGCGGTCCTTACCTCTGAAGGCATCAGTGCCGTCGACGTGAAGGGGCATCCGTTCGATCCGCACGTTGCAGAAGCGATCGGTACGGTCGCGGCGACCGACGGGCAAGCCGACGAAACCGTCGTCGAAGTCGCGGAGAAGGGCTACCGCCTCGGCGACGATCTCCTCCGCCCGGCGAAAGTGCTCGTCGCGAAGCATCAATGAACTACAAGGACTACTACGCCGTTCTCGGCGTGCCGAAAGGTGCGCCCGAGAAGGACATCAAGTCCGCCTACCGTC
>JAJXXM010000409.1 GCA_021781095.1 bacterium | reverse complement strand
CTCCACGTAATTCGAGTTGAATGGAGACCGGAGCATCCTTGAGGAGCTCTGCATTGGTGAGCATCGCCATTCCGCCGAGCGCGATATCGTAGGTTTCGGTAAACTCCGGGGCAAAATCGTCGCCGATACTATACGAAACGAGGAGCATATCGCCGACTCGCTCGAAGCGGCGGCTCTGTTCGTTCTCGATCTCCAATCGGTCACTCTCGCTCGTACCGGATTCCACGTTGTTGGGCCTTGGCCGAGAGAACCGGCAATCCTGCCGAGCGCTCTGTAACGGACGCGTTAAAGGCCGCGCGGAAAGCCTTGGCGTACTGTGGGGCGCGTGACACTCTTTCAGGCATTGATTCTCGCGCTCTTACAGGGCACAACAGAGCTCTTCCCGGTCTCCAGTCTCGGCCACACGATTATCGTCCCTGCGCTTTTTCACTGGACGAATATCCATCGGAGCGATCCGACCTTTCTCCCGTTCGTCGTCACCCTCCATTTGGGCACGGCGCTCGCCTTGGTGCTTTTCTACCGCCGTGAGTGGTGGAAGATCGTCGGTGCGTTGCTTCGCAGCGTCATTCGCGGCAAGCTCAGCGACGATCCCCACGAGCGGCTCGGTTGGCTCCTGGTCGTGGGAACGATTCCGGTGGGAATACTCGGCCTGCTGTTGGAGAAAAGCGTGCGTGCCCTCTTTGCCAGCGCGCTGCTCGCATCGCTCTTTCTCATCGCCAACGGTGCGGTGATGTTTTTAGGTGAAGCATTACGGCGGCGGCAACTCGCCGTCGAGCATCGAACGAATCGCCCGCTCACGCGTCTTTCGTGGTTTCAGGCGGTGCTTGTCGGAGTCGGTCAGTCCTTTGCGTTGCTGCCCGGCATCTCTCGCTCGGGGGCGTCGATGGTAACGGGGCTGCTCTGCGACCTCGACCACGCCGATGCCGCTCGCTACTCATTCATGCTGGCGACGCCGGTGATCATCGCTGCATCGCTCTTAAAAGTCCCCGATCTCTTCAACGCCGGCGCGCATGTGGCGTTGGTGGAATCGTTGATCGGCGGCATCGTTTCGGGGATCGCCGCCTATTTTTCGGTCGCCTTCCTCACTCGCTATTTTCGTTCGAACGACCTCCGGCCGTTCGGATGGTACTGCCTGCTGCTCGGACTTCTCGGCAGCATTCTCGCATGGAAAGGAATCATCTCGTGAAGGTTCTCGGATTGCTCGTCGCGGTGCTCTTTTTTATTCTCGCGGTTCTCAGTTGGACCGGTACCTTTCAATCGGCGCTGATCTTCGGGCATAGCCCGATGCACAATTACAAGCACACCATTCTTTATGCGGTGCTCGGGGTACTCGCGTTACTCTGGGTGCGTTTTCAGGGAAGCGACGCTACGTCGTCGCGATGAGGTAGATCTCGCTGTCGTTGGGCGCGTAGCACTCGACCTTCGCTCGCGCGTTGCGGACGAGCGGCTCGATCTCCCCGAGGCGCGATTCGTTGGTCGCGACGATGAGGAGCGGAAACTCACCCGCTTCCGAGAGAATGCCGGCGAGCGAGCGTTGATACGCCGCCGGATCGCTCGATCGCGCGCCGAAGAGCGTGTCGCGGTATGCGTGCTCGAGCGTGAAGTAGGGGTTGCCCTGCCACCATGCCTCCCACATCCAGATGCGCGGATCGGCGTGGTGGAGTGCGTTGCGCGGAGGCGGCGCAAAGAGTAGCGCGTCGGCTTGTTGCCGTTCCAGTGTCTGCATGACGTCGCTCTGGCGGACGGTGTTGCGCCGCATGTTGCTCGCAACCCACCGTTCCGTCTGGCGAATGTAGTACCACGCGAGTTCGCTCGGCGGAAGGTCGGGCATCTCGTCGGGCTCTTGTGCCTTTTGCAGCCAATAGCAGAAGACGCGCCAGAGACCGAGAATTGCGAGCCCGGTCTGCCCGTCGCTACGAAGATTTCGTACGTTGTCAAACCACACGCCGAGATAGACGCACTGCTCCTCGGTAAAAAAGACGCCTTCCCATGCTTTGAAAAGGTCAAGGGCATAGATTCGGCCGGGAATCATTTCGACGATCTCGGCAACTTCGTGATCGCGAAGAATCGTCAGATCGTTGACGACGATGCCCTCACCGACGCGCACGAACCATTCGAGAACGTCGCCGCCGTGAACGGCGATGCCGTGGCGTTTGAGATAATTGAGATGGGTCGGCAACCCCATGAAGGGATCGACCAAACTCTTCGCTCCGTAACGCAGCAAGATTTCGTGGATCCGCGTCGGCGAGATGCGCCGCGTCCGTTCGTGAAGTTCGATCATACGTGCGCCTTTGCCGCATCGAGCACGGCGGTTACCACGCGCGGGTCGAAATGGGTGCCGGCCGCGCCGTCGAGTCGTTCGCCTGCGGTCGCGCGGCGAGCAGCAGGGCGTTCGCGGGTATCGATGTCGATTGCATCGTAGGCAATCGCGGTGGCAAGGATGCGCGCGCCGATGGGAATCGCATCGCGCCCGAGCCCGGCGGGTTTCCCGGTTCCGTCGAACCACTCGGCGCGCGCGGCGACGAGCGGAGCCGCAGCGGCAAGCGCCGGCAAATTCGCAAGCAGTCGCGCCCCTTCGCGCGCGTGCTCTGCGCGCCGCTCGAGGCCGAGCCGAACGAGGGGGTCGAGCGTACTCTCAAAGCTATCGTGGAGTTCGCCTGCCCCGAACGCGAGCGCGGCGATGCGCAGCGCTTCGATCTCGGCAGCGCTGCAACCTAAGAGGCGGGCGCTTCCTTCGGCGAGGCGCAGCACGTTGCGCGAGCGTCCCGGAACCCCGAGGTGCCGGTCGACGCGGTCGGCGATTTCGAGGAGAAGATCGCCGGGATGGCTCGATTCCGGATGCAATATGCCGCGCGGAAAGCTGAAGGGCTCCGCTTCGGCTCCGCTCTGATGGAACCACAACATGAATGCGCGCGCGTGTGCCGGAGCGAAGGTGCGCCCCGCTTCCTCGGCAATGCTTGCGAGCGCTTCCTCCGGTTCGTTCGCACGAACGAGTCGGTCGGCGAGCGCGAGTGCGACCGAGGGAACGGGAATGCCGTTCCAGCGCAGTTGGTCGGGGAATCCGGTGCCGTCCCAGGCCTCGCTTTGCCAGCGGACGATATCGGCGACCGCCTCCGGAATCGCGCCGATCGCCGCGCAGATGCGTGCCCCCGAGGCGGGAATATCCCAGCGCTCCATCGTCGCAAGGCGTTCGGGAAGATCGCTATCGCGCACCAACGCAGGGTTCCCGAGCGAACCGACGGCGTGCATCAGCCCGGCGATCGCGACGGCATCGAGAAGCCGTTCGTCAACATCGAGGGCGACGGCGATCGAGCGCGCAAATGCAGCCTTCCGCAACGAAAAGCCAAAAGCCAGCTCGGCGGCTGCATCTCCGATTGCTCCGTAGTACGTTAGCACATCGGCGAGCCGATCGAGCGCGACCCGAGGATCGCCGTCTGCTTCCTGGAATAGCGCCATTAGCGACCCTCTTTGACGATTGACGTGCCGAAACCCTCACACTTAAACACCGACGGAGCTATTTCGATGGTCGACGTCGGCAAGAAAGCAACGACCGAACGCTTCGCCCGTGCCGAGGCGTTCGTTCGCCTCGCTCCCGATGCGGCGGAATCGCTCCGGACGGCCATGGGACCGAAGGGGGATGCCTTCGTCACGGCTCAAATCGCCGGCATTATGGCCGCAAAGCAGACCGCAGACCTGATTCCGCTGGCGCACCCGGTCGCGCTGAGCCACATCGCGGTCACCTTGACGTGGGCGCAGCCCGACCGCTTGCGGATCGAGAGCGAGGCACGCACCTCGGGGCAGACCGGCGTTGAGATGG
>JAJXXM010000110.1 GCA_021781095.1 bacterium | reverse complement strand
CGACGACGAATACGGGACGTTCGAACAACTCGATCGCATTGTGGCGTCGGCGCGCGGAGAGGTGGATCGCCTCTTGCTCGCGCGCTGCGGCCACGCTCCGCATCGCGACCGCGCCGAGCTCTTCGTGTCGATCGTGCGGACGTGGATCGCCGAACGCGCTTAGTTCGACCGCGAGCGCTGGCAGCGTTCGACGCTCGGGCTATCGCTCGGAAACACGACGAACATCGTGCCGCTTTTCACGACGATATTATTTCCATGGTGAAAAAAATTGAAGGCGCCGATGGCGACGCTGACGCCGGGAATCGGAATCGCGCCGAGGTAGCCGGGAAGATTTCCAGAGCTACCGTTGCGAACGAGATCGTTCGCACGATGGTCGAGGACGACACCGTAATGTCTCCCGTGCAAGACGAAGTAGCGCGGTTCGAGAACGAGCGTGCCCGACACGCCGTTGCGCCCCGCTGGCGAGGCGACCGAGACGACACCGTAGCCCACGGTGTGCGTTGGAATGACGATGCCGGCCCCGGCGGTTACTGCATTGATGCTCTGAAAGCGAAAAAAATCTCCCGGGCGAGCGTTGCCGGAATCGATCGTATCGATCATTTCGACGGCGACCGGCGTGCATGGATTGAGCCCGGAAAAGGTAGCGGCCGGAGATATTCGCGGCGTTGCGACGAGCGCTGCGACGAGCGCCAGAGTCGATAAACGAAGATAAACGCGCATGCGGTTGCCCTTCTCGCCGCCGCGGCGCCGTTCCCGCGCACGAGGGCGCCCTCGGCGCGAAGGGGAGGGTTTACGAGGCTTCTCGCCTCCCCGTAACGATGTGCCTTCGGTTCTACGTTGTCTGGGGGTAGGTACGACCTACCGAAGGAAACGCAATCATGAAAATCTTTACATCGACGCTCGGCCTGCTCCTCGCCGCCGGAATGCTCGTAGCCGGGAGCGCCGGAACCGCCCTTGCCGATGGCCACGGGCATGGCGATAGCGGACGCAGCCGGCAGAATAATTCGCAAAATGCTTCCAATCAGTACAACCAGTACGGTCCGAATGCAAATGCGAATGACGGCAACGGCGGCGACGACAACAACGGCAACAACGGCAACAACGGCAACGACGACCATACGAACGGCGGCCCGCACGGGTGCATCAATCCCGCCGGCCATCAGCGCGGCTGGTGCAACCGTCAAAACAACCAGAATCAAAATGGCCAAAACGGGCAAAACGCGCAGCTCCACGGCATCGTCACCGGCATCAATAATGGCCGCATCACGATCCTGCAAGGGCTTATCCCCATCACGTTCGATGCGACGTACGCCATCCAGAACAATAACACGAACGGCGCGATCTACCCCTCGCGCTCGATCGTCGCATACGGATACTACGACAACCAGAATCTCTTTCACGCCAACGCTATCCGTTAGCAGGAGCGTTCCCAACGAAGGACGTCGGAGCGATCACACGCTTCGACGTTTTGTATTGCGAACCGAATCGACGGATCGCATGGGCCCGTTTGGGCGCGTGCGGTTGGGTTAGGGCCGCGCGAACTCGATGCGGTCGTGCGCGTAATCGAAGGTGACCACGAATGTTGCCATCAGCCCACTGCCGATATGCCCGTCGCCCACGCTGTGCAGATGCTCGGTCGCGCCGATCTCCACGTTGGTAAGATGGAACGAACCGAGCGTGACGTCGCGAATGCGGCCGAGCCGTTCGACGCTGCTCCCTCCGACGCCGCGGACCGAACGGCTCGTTGTCACCCGAAAGAGCGATGGATGGTGATGAAAGAAGTCCGCTCCCAGGTCGATCGTCGATTCATCGCCGGTGTCGATCAACAAGTGCGAACGCGTCGTCGCCAGCGTGACGGGAATCGTCGGTACCAACGAAAGAAAGCGGAGGGGAATACCGCGCGCGGCCGCGATCGACGATGGTGGCTCGATAATGACGCGGCGCTTTGGGCCATCGACGACCACGCGAGCCGCCGCTAAAAAATCGGTGCCGAGCACGAGGTCGTATCGCGTGCCTTCGAGGTCGGGAAGCACGACGTACGAGGCCGTCGGTAGCGTCGCCGCACCAAGGTGCAAAGGCGGTGCCGAAACCACCTCGGTGAGATAGCGCCCGATGCCTTGAACTTCGAACGTACCGATGGGCTGAAGGTGCAGCCGTTCTGCGAGCGCGAGCGTCATCGAGAGCCCGGAATTCCCGCTATCGATGAGGCAGCGCAGCGGCATGCCGTCGATGCTGCAATCGACGACCGGGGTGCGGGCACGCGGTCGCCACCGCAACGCGATGGGCGCGGCAGCAAATGCAAGCGGCAGCGGATGCGGTTCGATGAAGGGGGTGTCGAGTACGCGCAGCTTGTGGAACGAGAGATACGGTTTCCCGTCGCGCAGGATGCGCGCGGGCAGTTGCAGCGTCGCAACGTGTCGGTAATCGGAAAAGTCGTAGGTGGTGGAGCCGATGCGCGCGTTCGCGATCAGTCCGTTCCGTCGCACGCGGATCACAAACGGCGCGATGCCGGGCGAACGCACCTCGATCGCCGCGCGGCTCCCGCGTGCGGAGGGCAAGAGCGAGAGGCTGCCGCGATAGCTCGGGCCGAGAAATGCATGCGAGAGTGCGAGCAAGAGGGCGGGCTCGCTCGAGGTAACCTGCGGAGCGTCGACGGGAGCGCCATTGAGCGTCAGATCGTCGGCGGCGGCGCCATGGTAGTAGCGCCCGAGGCAGAGATCGTCGAGGCAGCGATGAAGCGCGAGCCGATCTCCGCTCGCCTCGATATGCGCGCGCGTCACGATCTCGCCGTCGGCAATATCGACGACGGCATCGATATGCGCCGACCAGATCGGCCCCGCAGCGGCTCGCATGTGCAAGAGAAGCGGCTCGAGGTGCGCGGCGCGCGCCGGGGCCGGCGCCGAAAAGGCGAAAAGAAGGGCCAAGGTCGCAACGGCGAACCGCATGCGGTGATGTTCGAGCTTCTGGATAGCTACCTTCTTGAGAGTTCCCCGGCGAAAGGGGCCGTCGTCGCTTCCCTCCTGGCCGCGCAGCCGAGCGGCGAGCATCTCCGCCCATTCATGGAAGGGATCGCTCGTTTGGGTGACCGGACTCCCGACCTGGCGTTACTCGCACTTCGCTTGGCTGCGGCACATCTGCGCGCCGACGATGCGACGGTCTTAGCGCTCCGCGACGCATCGCAACGTGCGCGCTCCGGCGATACTGCGGCGCGCGAGAGCTATTTTAAAATTCTCCGCGGCGATGGAACGTCGTCGGCACCGTGATGCGTTTCTAGAACATCCAACGTGAAACGCTCCGCAGTCCTCATTTCGTTCCTCCTCGCCCTCGCACCGGGTGCCCTTTTGGCGCATCCCTCGCACACGCTCTCGTTCTCGGGGCGGGTGGCCGCGATTCATTACCAGCGGCCGCGGATCGACGTGCGGGTAGGTGGGAAGACGCTCGAGGTAACGGTGACCCCCAATACCTCGATCCAACGCGCCGGCGAATACGCGACCCTCGCGAGCCTTCGCCTCGGCGATCGTGTCGAGGTACTGGCGGCTCGCTCCGGGAAGATGCTCGTAGCGCAATCGATCGTCGCGCACTGACGTCACGTTCCTCCCTTCCGAGAAGGAGCCGTTCTGAGCGAGTTCGTCGACCTAGCAGAGGGTGTTCTCGCAGTCGGATTTCCGGGTTCAGAGCTCGACGCGACGAACCTCGGTGAATTTTCGTCGCGCTCCTACGGCGGCTACGTCCTTTTTTCGAGGAACCTTCCTTCGCTGGAGCGTGCCCGGGCCTTAACCGACGCCCTGCGCGCCCTGCGCCCCGACGACCCGACACCACTGATTGCAATCGACCAAGAAGGGGGCCGCGTCGCACGCCTGCGCGAGGGGCTCGCCCCGATGCCCTCGATGATGGCCGTGGGAGCCGCCGACGATCTCGATCTGGCGCGACGCCTCGGCGAACAGATGGCGCACGATTTGCGGCGTCTCGGAGCGAATCTCGATTTTGCGCCGGTGCTCGACCTCGCTATCGATCGCGGGAGTACCGTGATCGGTACGCGCGCGTTCGGCGATAATCCCGAACGCGTCGCCGATCTTGCAGGTGCCTTTGCAAGCGGCATGGGGCGGCGCGGTATCGTCCCGACCTTCAAGCACTTTCCGGGGCACGGAAGCACCGCCATCGATTCGCACGTCTCGTTACCGACGATCTCGCTGCCGACCGCGGTGCTGCACTTACGCGATCTCGGGCCCTTTCGCGATCTCCTACCGCATGCGCGCGCGGCGATGATCGCGCACGTCGTCGTGGAATCCGTCGACGCCGAACGCCCTGCAACGCTTTCGGAAGCAGTGATGAAGAGCTTGTTGCGCGAGAGCTGTTCCTTTAACGGCGTCGCCTTTACCGACGATTTGGAGATGGGCGCGCTCGCACGTTTCGGGACGATTCCGCAGCGCGCTGCCGCCGCGATCCGCGCCGGTGCCGACTGCGCACTCATCTGCGAACGGCTCGAAGATGCGTTCCCGGCGGCACGCGAAATCGCCGCGACGATCGCGCGCGGTGAGATGCGCGAATGGCGCCTACGCGAAGCCGGCATGCGCATGCGCATGTTGCGCGCCACGCTGAGTGCGCCGATCCCGCTCGACGCTCCGGGGCCCTTCCCCGATGTCGGCGCCACCATCGCCGCGCGTGCCGTGACCCGCGTTCGCGGCACTCCTCGCGTGCGCGCCGAGGAGAGCGTGCTCGTGCGGTTCGGCGTCACCGGGGATCTCGGCCCGGCCGCGCTCGGCACGCTCGAGGCGCCCGCGCTCTATCCGGAGGATCCAAGCTCGGTGGAACGCGTGCTCTCCGCGTTGGCGAGCATGGGGCGACGCCCCGTGCTGCTCTCCTATCGCACGCATCTCGACGCCGCGGCGCAGAACGCGATTCGCCTCATCGTCGAGCGCTTTCCCGAGAGCATCTTCGTTTCAACGATGGAGCCGTTTGACATCGAAGCGGTTCCATTCGTCGATCACGCCATCTGCTGTTTCGGCGACGATTCGTTGCACCTACACGCCTGTGCCGCCGCGATTTTTTCCGGCGCACCGACGAACGGAAAATTACCGGTCTCCCTCACGCGTGGTTAATCGTTTCGAGGAGTGCGATGCGGTACTTCGCACTGCGCTGGGGCGACGTTTTACCGCCGCCGCGGCACGCGTCGAACTCCACGGGCGCGTCATTTTCGAACGCGCATACGGCCGTACGCGCGACGACGAGCTCGCTCGACCGATCGCGCTCGACACGCGGTTCGATTTGGCATCGCTCACCAAACTCTTCGTGGCCACGGCCGCGCTCGACGCCATCGCGCGCGGCGGCTTCACGCTCGACGGCGCTCTCCTCGAGACCATACCGGAGTGGAGCGATCTTCCGCACCGGGCGATTACGATGCGTCATCTCCTCGCACATACGTCGGGAATGCAATCCGGAGCGCACTATCGTGCGTTGCGCGATTTTTCCGTCGAAGCATTCGCGTTGACCGCCGATCTTCACGGCGAGGTCGGAGCCGAGGTGCTCTATAGCGATCTCGGATTTATCGCGCTCGGCGTTGCCATCGCGCGCCGCGAATCGCGGTCGCTGCAATCGGTGCTCGAGGGATTGGTCGGGCGAGCGACGCTGGGGTTTCGACCGCGCGCGCGGCAGTGGGGCGCGATACCCGCAACGGAATGCGATGCCTGGCGCGGACGCGTGCAAGGACGCGTCCACGACGAAAAGGCGTTTTTGTGCGGGGGAGTCGCGGGGCACGCGGGGCTCTTCGGGAGTGCTGCCGATGCGGCATGGGTCGGCGAGCAATATCTCGCGGCGCATCACGGACGGCGATCGCTGCTGGAGAAAGCGCTCGCAGCGGAAGCGGTTCGCGAACAGGCCTTCGATCCTACGCTGCGTCGCGGGCTTGGGTGGGCGCTGAAGACGCGCGACGATAATTCGTGCGGACCGGGCTTCTCCCGCGATTCGTTCGGGCATACCGGCTTCACCGGGACCTGTATCTGGGTCGATCCGCAGCGCGATCTGACCGCAGTGTTGCTCGCGAATACGGTCTATTTTGGGCGCGAAGATAGCACCGATCTCCGGCGCGCGTTCTTTACCGGCGTAACCAACGCCGTGGACGCTCGTTCGTGATCGCGCTCGGGATGATGAGCGGCACGTCGCTCGACGGTATCGACTGCGCGCTCGTCGACCTGCGCCCTCGGGGCGATGCGGTAACGCCGGCGGTGCTCGACGCGCAGACGTTCGCCTTCGATGACGCGACGGCGGAGTTGCTCGCAGCGGTCGTGCGCCATGGCCGGAGCGATCTCGCATCCATCGCCCACCTCCATCACCGGCTCGGGATCGCGCATGCCGATGCGGCGGAGCGCTTTCTCCACGGGCGGAGGCCCGATTTTGCGGCGATGCACGGACAGACGGTTTTCCACGACGGCGCCGCCTCGGTAACCTTGCAAATCGGCGACCCGTTTGCCCTGCGCGAACGCATCGGCGCCAGCGTCTGCTTCGATTTTCGGAGTGCCGACTGCGCGCTCGGAGGATCGGGAGCACCCTTGGTCCCGTACGTCGACGCGCTGCTGCTCGCCGATCCGCAGGAGAAGCGCGTCGCACTAAATTGCGGCGGGATCGCCAACGTCACGTTGCTCGCGCCGGGAGCGCGGCCCGACGACGACCGGATCCTCGCGTTCGATACGGGCCCGGGAAATATGCTGCTCGATGCGTGGATGCTCGAGAGCAGCGCGGGGCGTCACGGATTCGACGCGAACGGCGAACGTGCCGCGCGCGGCACGGCGGATGCGCGCTTGCTTGCGTCGATGCTCGAGGATCCGTACTTCGCGATGGCGGCGCCGAAGTCAACGGGGCGCGAACGCTTCGGGGAAGCGTTCTTGGGGCGCTTTCGCAGTGCGCTGGGCGCGCTCGATCTCGACGACGCGTTGGCAACGTTGCTCGCGCTCACCGTCGAGAGCATCGCCCGAGCGCTCGAACTCCATCGCTTTGCCGATGCCCGCATTCTTTGTTCGGGGGGCGGGGCGCGCAACGGAGCGTTCCTGCGCGCGCTCGGGGGACGGCTTTCGCAGGCGCGCGTCGAAACCAGCGACGCTGTGGGACTGCCGATCGATGCAAAAGAGGCGATAGCGTTCGCCGTTCTCGGATACGAAGCGCTGCGCGGGCGGAGTGCGAACCTTCCGTCGGTGACGGGAGCGCGAAGGCGGAGCGTTCTCGGCGCTATCGCGCCGCACGATCTCTCGGCGCTGCTTGCGAAAATTGCAATGGAGCGTCCCTGATGATCGTCGGAATCGACCTTGGCGGTAGTAAGAGCGTCGCGGTGCTTCGCGACGGCGGACGGACGGCGCGCGCCGAAGGAGGCCCGGCGAATCCCTCGGTGCTCGGGCTCGACAGCGTGCAAGAGGTGTTGCGCGTCCTCATCGGCGATCTCGATATCGAGCGGGAACCCGACGCAGTCGTCCTCGGCGCCGCCGGCATTTCGAAGCCCGGTGTCGCCGATGCGCTCGAAGCAACGTTGCGTGCGGCATTTCCGCATGCGCGCATTCGCTGCACGAGCGATGTCGAGATCGCACTGCGTGCGGCGATCCCCGATGGCGACGGCGCGGTGCTGGTGGTTGGAACGGGAAGCGCGGCGTACGGCGAGTGCGCCGAGCAACGGCGTACGATCGGCGGCGGCGGCTATCTGCTCGGCGACGAAGGTGCCGGATTTGCACTCGGTGCGGCGGCGGCGCGCCTCCTCCTGCGTTCCTACGACGGGCGCGCTCCGCGCGATCGCTGGTTTGCCGATCTCGAACGCGCGTTGGCGTGCGGCGACCGTGCCTCGCTCTTTTCGAAAATCTATCGCACGCCGGTCCCCGTCTCGACGGTCGCCGCGCTCGCACCACTCGTCCTCGCCGCCGCCGATACCGGCGAGCGTTCGGCAGTGAAAATCGTTCAGGGAGCGGCGTTGGAACTCGCCGATCTCGTGCGCACGCTCCTGCGTCAGCTCGATGCCCTGCAGAGCCCGATGACGCTTGCGCTCTGCGGCGGACTCGTCCGCGAGAACTCGCTGCTCACGTTTTTATTCGAGACGCGTCTCTCCAACGAAGCACCGTTGCTGATGGTTCGAAAGTTCTCGGGGGAGCCGGTCGATGGAGCGCTCGTGCTGGCGGAGCGTGCGAGCGCCGCGCGATGAGCGACGCGCTTCCCGCGACCGAAACCATCGCGCAACGACGGGCATTGGATACCCTCGAGATCGACGAGTGCGTCGGCGAGCTCATCGCCCTGCAGCGGCGCGCGGTCGAAGCCGTCGAAGCGGCGCGCGATTCCATCGTCGCCGCCGCACGTGCCGCCGCCGCTGCGATGGCGCGTGGCGCTACCTGGCACACGATCGGCGCGGGCAGTAGTGGACGCATCGCGGCACTCGATGCGGTGGAATTGCATCCGACGTTCGGTCTCGACCGCGGTCGGCTCTGCATTCACCTCGCCGGTGGCGAGGCGGCCTTTCTCGCGGCGATCGAGGGCGCGGAAGATGACGCCGAAGCGGGCGCACGCGATCTCACCTGCGTCGAGACGGGCGACGTCGCTCTCGCACTCTCGGCGAGCGGGCGCGCCCCATACGTGCGGGCGGCGCTGCGTACCGCGCGCGCGCGCGGGGCGTTGACGATCGCACTCGCGAACGATCGAACGGCTCCCCTCCTTGCCGAAGCGGAGATCGCGATTTTTCTCGACACGGGGGCGGAGCCGCTCGCCGGGTCGACGCGCATGCTCGCGGGGACGGCACAAAAAATCGCGTTGAACGCCCTTTCGACCGCGGTGATGGTGACGTTGGGAACGACGTACGACAACTTGATGGTCGACGTCGTCGTCACGAACGAGAAATTGCGCGATCGCGCCGAACGCATCGTGATGCGCGCGGTGCCCTGCGAGCGCGAACGCGCGCGGTCGCTTCTCGCCGATGCGAAGGGCGCCGTCAAAATCGCGATTGCGATGGCGTGGCTCGGGAGCGACGCGCGCGTCGCGCGCGAGGCGTTGGCGCGCAACGGCGAACGGTTGCGCGGCCTGCGATGCATTTGAAGCGCCGAGCCCTGCTCGCAACGCTCGCTCTCTCGCTCCTCTGCGCCGGGGTCGCGCGCGCCGCCGGAGCGCCGGTGCTCTTCGTTCCGCTCGACGACCGCCCGGTAACGCGCCAACTTCCCGCAATGCTCGGGGCGATCTCCGGCGTCCCCGTTCTCGAGCCGCGCCGCGCGCTCTTGGGCAATTATCTCCGTGCCGGCGACCCGGCGGCGATCGGGCGCTGGCTCGATCGGAAGAGTGCCGAGCGAGGCTTCGGCAGCGCGGTGATCTCGACCGATATGCTCGCGTACGGCGGGTTGGTCGCATCGCGCATTCCCGGCCCCGATTATTCGACGGCATTTTTTCGCCTGGAGCCGATCGCGCGTTTGCATCGGCGCGATCCGCAGGCGTGGGTGGCGGCATTTGCAACCGTCGTGCGGCTCGCTCCGACCGGAGTTCCGCCGATCGGCGGGGCAACGCACTTTTTCGCGGCGTATCCGGCGTGGAAATACATTCAACGCTATGCGAACCTCCCCGATCCGCTGCCGACACGCGATGAAGCGTACGCCGAGCGGCTGCGAACGCTCGCGGGGCCGGCGACGCTCGACGCATATCTCGCCGTGCGCGCGCGCAATCTCGCTCTCGACCGCTCGCTTTTGCTCGCGACCGGAGCCGGAACGATCGATCGGCTCGTCATCGGGCAAGACGATGCGGGACGCGTGGGGCTGCACGTTCCCGAGATCGCGCAGTTGCGCGCGATGGAACGGCTCGACGTGCCGCCGGGACGATCTTCGATCGAACCGGGCGCCGATGAATTAGGGATGGTGTTGGTCGCGCATGCGATGGCGCGCGACGCAGGGTGGCGGCCGCGTATCGCCGTTCGCTATTCGACGCCCTCTGGTGCGCTGGTTCAGGACCCGCTGGAATTCGAACCGATCGGCTCGACGATCGCCTCGCTCGTTCGGCTCGTCGGCGGCCGCGAGGTGCGCGGACGGGCGGATATCGTGCTCGACGTGCGCGTGCCGCGGACGACCGCGCCTGAAGACGATCGTCTCGTCGCGTCGATGCGCCGTTCGCTCGCGCGCGGTGGCCGTATCGCCTTGGTCGATCTCACGTTCCTCGACGGGAATGACGACGCGGAGCTTGCGTTCATGCAACGGCTCTTGCGCGACGGGCTCGCCGCGCGGCTCGACGCCTACGCTTCCTGGAATACCGATGCGAATAGCGTGGGGACCGCCCTCGCCGAAGCGGTCGCCGCCGGTGCCGGGCGGCGTCTCGGCAGTTACGATCGGCGCGCGCACCTCACGTTCACCTTCGATCGCATCCTCGACGACGTCTATTTTCACGCACTGGTGCGCCCCGAGCTGGAGCGCACTCTCGCGGCCGAGGGCATTCTCGACCACACCTATCTGCTACGCGCGATCGCCGCGCGAACGCAGCGCCTTGCGAGCGCCGCGCTCTGGCAGTACGCGCCGGGGCTCCTCGCCGCACTCGCGCCGCGCGACCACATCGCCGCGCTGCGCATCACGCTCCCCTGGGATCGCACCTTCGAAACCGAGATCGATCCGGCGATCGCGCCGGATATCGCGCCTACGCGCTCTGCGCGATCTCCTCGTCGCTGAGATAGCAGCCCGGATCGGAGCCCCAGAGGTCGCCGGTCATGCCGAGCGAGCGAGCGCGAAAGCCGCCGCCGCAGAGATCGAAGAAATTGCAGCTCGCGCACCGGCCGTGAATTTGCTTCGAACGGTCGCGGAGTTCGGCGAGCGTTGCGATACCGTCGTCCTCCCAAATCTCGCTGAACTTGCGGTCGCGCACGTTCCCAAGCGTGATTTGCTGCATGAATTGATCGGGATGCACGTTGCCGTAGAAATCGATATTTCCGATGCCGCGACCGGTCGAATGGCTCGCACCACCGTTCCAAAGCAGCATCTCGCGCGCTTTCGCGGCCCGCTGCGGTGAGGCGGCGGCGAGGGTAAGATAGGCGAACGGTGCATCGGCGTGATTGTCGACGGTGAGAATTTCGCGTGGGTCGCCGCGTTGCGCGAGATCGAGCGTCCGCTCGAAGATGCGGCTCACCGCGCCGCGCGCCGCCTCGAGATCGAGCGTCGTCGCCGCGCGCCCGCGCCCGGCGGGAACGAGGTGATAGAAGCAGGCCCGTTCGATACCTTCGCGTTCGATGAAATCGAAGATCTCATCGAGATCGGCGATCGTCTGCGGCGTTAACGTCAGGCGAAGGCCGACCTTTTGGCCGACGGTGCGCAATTCGCGGATCGCCTGGCGCGCGCGGTCGAACGCGCCGGGGCGTCCGCGGAAGAGATCGTTGGTCGCGCCCATGCCGTCGAAGGAGATGCCGACATAGGTGAACCCGGTCTCCTTGATCATCTCCGCGCGTTTGCGGTCGATCAGGGTGCCGTTGGTCGAGAGCGTGAGTTTGAGCCCACGGCTGCGCGCGTGGCGCGCGATCTCGAAGAGATCGGGGCGGGCGAGGGGCTCGCCGCCGGAGAGCAAGAGCGCCGGAATGCCGTAATCGGCGAGATCGTCGACGAGCTTGAGCGCCTCTTCGTGGTTGAGCTCGCCTTCGTAGTGCTTCGCCTCGGAGTCGCTATAGCAATGAACGCAGCGAAGGTTACAGGTTCGCGTCACGTTCCAGACGACGACGGGGCGTCGCCCCCGGGCGCTCTTCTCGGCGTCGTGGCCGCGGCCGTAGCGGTGGCCGTCCATCGGTTGTTCGAGGTCGCACAGAATCCGGGTGACGTTAAACATGGGCTCTCCCTACAGCGGCGGTGTTGAAACGATGGTAACGCCGCAATTGGGAGAGCGTAAGAAGAACCTGAGAAGTGCAGGAGCCTTACGCGCGGTGTTCCTGCTGGCAGAGCTCGACGAGCACCCCGGCGGTCGACGAGGGATGGATGAAGGCGATGAGGTTGCCGTGCGCGCCCTTGCGCGGCCGTTCGTCGATCATGCGGACGCCGCGCGCCTTGAGGGCCGCAATCTCGGCGACGAGGTCGTCGACGCGGTAGGCCGTGTGGTGGAGCTTGCTCGCCGCCTCCCCACGGAAGCGCGCGATCGGCGAGGATTCGTCGAGCGGGCGGAGCAGTTCGATCGACGATTCACCGGCCCGCAGGCCGACCGCTTCGACCCCCTGCTCGGCGATCGTCTCGCGATAGATCTGCTCGAAGCCGAGGCGCTGCGTGTAGATCGCGAGGGTTGCCTCGAGGTCGGCGACGACGATCGCGATGTGATCGATCGTCATGCCAGGCTCTCCCGGGCGCGGTAGGTGCCGAAGATGTCGCGGAGGAGATTGCAGATCTCCCCGAGCGTCGCCCCCGCGTCGACGGCTTCGACGAAGTGCGGCATCACGTTCTCGTTCCCCGCGGCGGCGGCGCGAATTGCGGCGAGGCGTTCCGCGACGACGGCGCCGTTCCGAGCGGCGCGGAATTTTCGCAGGCGTTCTACCTGTTCGCGCTCCACGCGTTCGTCGATGCGTTGGAGCGCCGGAACCTCGGCGTGAATCCCATCGTCGACGAACGCGTTCACGCCGACGACGATCGCTTCTTTGCGCTCGATCGCCTGCTGGGCGAGATACGCCGAATCGCCGATGCGGCTCTGCATCCATCCGCTCTCGATCGCGGCGATGCTGCCGCCGAGCGCGTCGATCTCGGCGATCGTCGCGCGCGCCGCTTCGATGAGTTCGTTGGTAAGCGTCTCGACGTAATAGGAGCCGGCGAGCGGATCGACGACATCGGCGACGCCGCTTTCGTAGCCGATGATCTGTTGGGTGCGCAGCGCTAATTTCGCACTCTGCGCGGTCGGAAGCGCGAGCGCCTCGTCCTGTCCGTTGGTATGCAAGGATTGCGTGCCGCCGAGAACCGCCGCCAACGCCTGGATCGTCACGCGCACGACGTTGTTCTCCGGTTCCTGTGCGGTGAGCGTCGAGCCGGCGGTCTGCGTGTGAAAGCGCAACATCTGCGAGCGCGGATCGCGGCAACCGAATTCGTCACGCGTGATGTGCGCCCAGAGGTAGCGTGCCGCCCGGAACTTGGCGATCTCTTCGAAGAAATCGTTGTGGGCGTTCCAGAAGAAGGAGAGCCGCGGAGCGATGCTATCGAGATCGATCCCCGCGTCGCGTGCCGCCTGCAAATACGCTTTCGCGTTTGCGAGCGTGAACGCGATCTCTTCAACCGCGGTCGAGCCCGCTTCGCGAATGTGATACCCGCTGATCGAGATGGTGTTCCATTGCGGAACCTCGCGCGCGCAGTACGACATGACGTCGGTCACCAGCCGCATCGAAGCCTTCGGCGGATAGATATAGGTGCCGCGCGCCGCATATTCTTTCAACACGTCGTTTTGGATCGTTCCGCCGAGACGGTTGAAAGGAATTCCCCGCCGCCGGGCGACCGCGAGCAGCATCGCGAGAAGGATCGAAGCCGGTGCGTTGATCGTCATCGAGATCGTGACTTCGTCGAGCGGAATATCGCGCAGCAAGGTCTCCATATCGTCGATCGAATCGATTGCGACGCCCACTTTCCCCACCTCGCCGCGAGCGACGCCGGCATCGGAGTCGTGGCCGAGTTGGGTCGGCAGATCGAATGCGACCGAGAGCCCGGTCTGTCCGCGCGCGAGCAAATAGCGGTAGCGTTCGTTCGATTCGGCGGCGGTGGCGAACCCGGCGTACTGGCGCATCGTCCAGAGCCGCGTGCGATACTGATCGGCACGGGTCGCGCGGCCGAAGGGAAAGGCTCCCGGCTCGCCGAGATCGTGCGCGACGCCTTGCGCTGCGTCGTAGTACGGATGGAGCGGAATCCCGCTAGCGTTGGTCGAGCGTGCCATGGCGTTCTTTCATTCTGCGAACGTCAGAATGGGACGGTCGGCTTCGATCGTTCCTCCGACCTCGACGTGGATCTCTCCGATACGCCCGGAGCGGTGCGCGCGAATTTCGTTCATCATCTTCATCGCTTCGATGACCGCGACGACATCGCCCTCGGCGACCTCATCGCCGCGCGCCGCGCGCAGCTCGATAACGACGCCGTGCATCGGTGCGAGAATGTCGGCGCCGCCGTGCGCGGCGGTGCTCCGCGCCCGGGTTCGCGGCGCGGGCGCGCGGCGGCTCGCCGTGCGCCCGTTGGGGAGTCCGTCGACGAGCCGAACGCGGAAGAGCTTTCCGTTCACTTCGACGCGGATATCCTCGCCCTCGGTCGCCGCCGGAGAGGCGCTCGGAGTTGGGACGGCCGCCGCGGCATTCTCGGCCCAGCGTTCGGTAAACGGCTCGAGGCTCGCGGTGCCGTAACTCGCGTCGAGGACCATCGGGGCATCGCAGAGTGCGTGCAGCAACGGAAGCGTCGTGGGCAAGCCGCCGACGACGTATTCGGAGGTCGCACGTTTCATGCGCGCGAGCGCCTGTTCGCGCGTCGGCGCCCACACGATGAGCTTCGCGACCATGGAATCGTAATCCGGAGAGATGGTCATGCCGACGTGCGCCGCCGAATCGATGCGAATGCCGAGCCCGCCGGGCTCGCGATAGCGATCGATGGTGCCGGGCGTCGGGCGAAAATGTTGCGCCGGATCTTCGGCGTTGACGCGTCCTTCGATCGCCGCTCCGCGAAAGTGGATCTGCTCTTGCGTGTATCCGAGCGGCTCGCCCGCTGCAACGCGTATCATCTCGCGCACGAGATCGATACCGGCGATCTCCTCGCTTACGGTGTGCTCGACCTGAATGCGCGTATTCATCTCGAGAAAATAAAAGTCATCGCCGACGACGAGGCACTCGATCGTCCCGACGGAGTCGTAGCCGATCGCTCGGGCCGCACGCATGCCGGCGGCGCGCATCGCTTCGCGCGCGCGATTGGAGATTTGCGCGGGCGCCTCTTCCCAAAGTTTTTGGTGGCGACGTTGGAGCGAACAATCGCGGTCGCCGACGTGCAGGACGGTGCCGTGCTTATCGGCGAGAATCTGCAGTTCGACGTGCTTGGGATTGTCGAGGTAGCGCTCGGCGTAGACGACGGGGTTTTTGAAGTACGCCTCCGCTTCGCGCACCGCCGTCGCGAAGGCGCTCTCGATATCGTCGAGCGTTCGGACGATCTTCAAACCCTTTCCGCCGCCGCCGCCGGAGGCTTTGAGGGCGAGCGGAAGGCCGTAGCGCGCGACGGCTTCGCGAACCGCTGCGACGTCGGCGAGCGGCTCGGTACCGCCGGGAACGAAGGGCACCTTCGCCTTCGCCATCGCGGCGCGCGCTCGAAGTTTATCGCCCATCGCGTCGATCGCATCGGGGTGCGGGCCGATCCAGGTGAGACCCGCGGCGATCGCACGCCGCGCGAAGCCTGCGTTTTCGGCGAAAAAACCGTAGCCGGGATGGATGGCATCGGCGCCGCTGCGGCGCGCGATATCGAGC
>JAJXXM010000209.1 GCA_021781095.1 bacterium | reverse complement strand
GAAGGATATATGCGCGAGTGGCCGCCCGATATTGCCAGCACGGCATCGGTGCGCAAGCGCGTCGGCGAGCGCTGGCGTGAATACGGGCTCGACCGCGTTGAAAAGCATCTGCACCCCGATACGTGGAGTGGACAGGGGCTCGATGCGCTTGCACGCCTTCTCCATTCCGCGCACGCACCGGAGGGCAAGTAAGTGCGCGCCGCCTCACTCTTCCTTCGCGAGATCCGCATCGAACACACGCTTTTCGCGCTGCCTTTCGCGTACGTCGGGGCCTTATTTGCCGCGCGCGGGCTGCCGCATGCGGCAGCGCTCGTGTGGATCACGCTGGCGGTGCTCGGTGCCCGAACGGCGGCGATGGCCGCGAACCGTTTCTTCGACCGCGATATCGACGCTCGCACGCCGCGCACCGCACGGCGCGCGGTAGCGACCGGCGAACTCGCTCCCGGCGTCATGCTCGTCGCAGTCGTCGCGGGCCTAGCGCTGCTGCTCCTTGCCGCATGGCAACTCAATCCGCTCTGCGTCAAACTGTTGCCGATCGCGGCGGCCGGCGTCCTCCTCTATCCGCTCGGCAAACGCTTCACCTGGATGGTGCACCTCGTCCTCGGTGCCGTCGACGGACTCGCGCCGCTCGGTGCATATATCGGGATCACGGGGCGCGTCGATGCAACCGGGCTCGCGCTCTTTGCTGCAGTAACACTCTGGGTCGCGGGTTTCGATATCCCCTACGCGTTGATGGATCTGCCCACCGATCGCGAAAACGGTGTGAACTCGATGCCGGTGCGATTCGGCGAAAAAAGCGCGCGCCCGATGGCAATCGCCATGCATATCGGCATGTTCGCGTTGCTTGCAATCGCCGGCCGCGTCGGCGGCCTCTCCGGCGCGTGGTATCTTGCGGGGCTCGCCATTACGGTGGCGTTAATCGTCTACGAACTTTTGTTGGTACGTACCAACGACAATATTTTTCACCTCAACGAACGCATGTTTTCGGCGAATATGGCGTACTCGGTCATTTTCCTTATTACTGTCGCCCTCGGCTTCGGGTTGCACGCGTAAAGCGATGCGTCGTCGGCGATTTCTGGTCAGTGCGGCAGGTGCGCTCGCACTTTCCGCGACACGCGCGAGCGCGCAATTGCAGCCCGGAGGTTTTGCACGACAATATTCAATCGGCGTGAGCGTTCCGCTCACCGGCGATCTCGCTTCGATTGGAAACGCCGTCGCCGCAGGCGTTCAAGCGGCCTGCGATGAGGCGAACCGCTTCGGTCCGCCGACGCAGTTTTTCGCGGTTCGCCGTTTCGACGACGGCAATCAGGGCGCGCTCGCTATCGGCAACGCAGAGCTTGCGGCAAGCGATCCGAGCGTTATCGGCGTCATCGGCGACCTGAGTCTGGACGTCACCTTGCAGGCCGCTCCGCAGTACGCGAATCTCTCGCTCCCGCTCATCGTTCCGACGATCACCGGCGATGCGTTGACGATGCGCGGCTATCGGAATATTTTTCGCCTCCCCGCACGCGACGACGTGCAGGGACAACTGATGGCGCAGATCCTGCTGCGGGTGCCGCGGCCGCCGCGAACGCTCGTGATCTCGCCGAGCAAAGGCTACGGCACCGCGGTCGCGCGGGGACTCCGCGACCAAGCCGCCGCCGATCGTCATCCCGTAGCGGAGGCAACGCTGGAGAACGGCCACCTCACGCTCGATCCACGAACGGCGCACCTTCTCGGCGAGGGCCCACAACTCACCGTCCTCTGCGGCACAGCCGCCGAGCTTGGAGCTGTCGCTCCGGCGATGCGTGCGCGCAACTATACCGGCGCGTTCGCCTGCGCCGAGGGTTTCTATGCGTCGCAGACGCTTACGAACGATGCGAAGGCGCTCGGCCCGGCTCTGGTATTCACCACGATGCCGCCGATCGAGCGCGCGCCTTCGGTCGCGCAGCAACTCGCCGACCTGCGCCGCAGCGTTCCCCAGATCAGTGCCTTCGTGGCGTTCGCCTACGCCGCGGCACAGATTCTCATTCAAGCGGTACAGCGAACGCCGACCTACTCGCGCGCCGCCCTGCTCTCGCTCCTCACCTACAACGGCTCGTTCCAGACGCTCGTCGGCCCCTTCACGTTCAGCTACACCGGCGACCCAACGCTTCCCAACCTCTACGCCTACCGCATCGACAAGGGCGCGTTCCACTACGACCGCGCCGCCTACCTCAACGGCTTCATCCTCTAGCCCCCGGGCGCCCCGGCGTTCCGGCAGGGGAAAACCAGGGGTTTTCCCGGATGAGCCCCGGTAGGGCTCTCTGGCATGATCTCGCCATGGAAACGCAACGATTCGCCTGGATCACCGACAACTACCTCAACGTGCTCGCCCTCAACGAAGCGCTTGCGGCCCAGCATCGGCCGCTCCGCCCGCCGACGAAGATCGCCGAACTTTGGGGCGAGAGCGATACCTGCGACCTCATCTCCGGGGCCCATCGTTGTGCGCTCGAGGGCAAGCAGATTCGTCTCGAAATCGAGGCTCTCGGACAGACCCTGCTGATCGAACTCGAACCGCTGCGCTCCCCCTCCGGAGAGGTTGTCGGCACGAGCGGGCGCGCCCGCCCAATCGGGCCCATCGAACTGCCGATTGAGGCGCCCGAAGATCCGCTCGTTGAAGAGATCGCCCAGTTGGGAAGCTGGCGCTACGAGTACTCGGCCCGAGCGCTCCAGCCCTCGCTCGGGCTGCTCCGCCTGCTCGGCCTTCCACCGATCGGAGATATCGGCGATATTCGCGCCTTCGACCACCCCGACGACCGTTCGTTCGTGCGCGCAGAGATCGAGGCATCGGGCGATACCTACGAGGTCGAACATCGCATCATTCGCCACGACGGCGAGCAACGGCACGTACGCGAACGCGCGACGACGATTCGCGATGCGCATGGCTTCTCCGTCGCTCGCGTCGGCACGATGCTGGATATTACGGCGATCAAACTGCGCGAAGCCTGGCTGCGCGATCTCGCCAACGTCGATACGCTCACCGGTTTAGGGAATCGCCGACTGCTGGAAGAGCGACTCAGTGCAGCGATACTGCGCTCCGAACGCTTTACGAATGCGTGCGCCGTTCTTTTCATCGATGTCGATGATTTCAAGAACATCAACGATACCTACGGCCATGCGACCGGCGATGCTTTTCTCGTCGAGTTTGCGCTTCGACTCTCTCGCAACGTGCGCGCATCCGATACGGTGACGCGACTCGCCGGCGACGAATTCGTCATCGTTCTCGAGGATTTAGAGGACGAGCGCGCAGCCTCCGACGCTGCGAGAAAACTTGCCGCCGTTTTGCGCGAGCCCCTCACGGTCGGATCGTTGCACATCGATGCAAGCGCAAGTATCGGCCTCGCCGTCTCACCGCGCGATGGGGAGAGCGTCAAGGAGTTACTCGAGCGCGCAGACCTCGCAATGTACGATGCAAAGCGCCGCGGCGGTGCCGGCGTTGGCATCGGAGGCGGCCGCCTGTTAGCGAAGAAAGTAGCGGCATGGTCGCCGAAATTGATCGAAGGCCAAGTCCCCTCTTCGAAGGGCCGGCCTCACTGCGGCACCCCACCGAACGTATCGCGTTCTTCTTAACGCTCCTTTGGGCGTTCCCGGTCGCCGCGGTCGTCGGCCTCTTCATTCACTTTTCGATCGGGCTCGCGCAGGTCGCGCTCTTCGTCGTCGGTGCGATGGTTTTCATCACGTTCGCTCGCGGGCGCCTCATCGGCTCGAGCGTCCTCATTCACGAAGCGCAGAGTCCCGAGATCTTCGCCATCGTCAAGCGTCAGTGTGCGGCGTTGGGGTTACCGCTGCCGTTAGTCTTCGTCCGTC
>JAJXXM010000068.1 GCA_021781095.1 bacterium | reverse complement strand
TCGATAAAAATCAGTCCACCGTGGTCGCGGCGGCGATTGACCCAGCCGAAGAGTTCGGCGGTGCGTCCGATTGCATCGGCTCGCAGCGCTCCGCAAGAAAAACGTTCCGGCGTCGCAGTCATGGGCGCTCCTCTGGGTGGGCGAGGGCATCTTTGATGCCCGAGACATAGTGATATTGTTGCACGATATCGCGTGCAAGTTTCGAACGATCCGCTCGGTCGTCGAGCGCTCGCAAGAGATTGGGCATACGTCCAAGCAACGAATGAAGCCCCAACGAGATGGGCGTCATCCCTAATTGCAGACGAACGGCGAGATCGGGATGTTTGCGATAGAAGCGAACGGTCGAGCGACCGGCGAGCATCATTTTGCCTTTTTGGTCTTCGTGAGGAACATCTTGGCAGTGATAGCTGACTGCGCGCGGTTCGTAGCAAATGCGCACTCCGGAACGTTCGAGGCGATAGCCGAGCTCGAGATCTTCGTGACCGTAGCCGGTGAACGATTCATCGAAGCCGCCGACCGCACGCAGATCCTCGGTGCGCACCGACGCATTCCCGGTAAGAAAATAAAGCCACGACAAGCGTTTGCGCCCCGGCGGATGGAGATGCCCGCGCAGGTCCGCACGATCGCGTTTTAGCGCGTAATCGTCGAGATCGCGCACCTGCACTTCCCAACCAACCACGGCGATTCTTCGTTCGCGGGCATGCCGTTCGAGGTGAACGGCGAGAAGATCGGGAGAGGCGAGAATATCGGCGTCATTAAAAAGGACAAGCGCTCCCGTTGCTGCGGCGACTCCGGCATTGCGCGCCTGTGCGCGGCCGCTATATCCCCCTGGAAGATGGCGGACGTTCGGCGAGGAACGCGCAACTTCGGCAAGATATTCCGCGGTACCGTCGGTCGATTGGGAATCGCAAATCAGCAATTCGTAGCGCGATGCATCGACCGTCTGCGCAAGCAGCGTCGGCACGACATGGCGCAACGTGTCGAGGCGATTATAGGTGGGAATAACGACGGAACAATCAAGCATTTATTAAATCCGCGACACCGTCGACGACCTCGTCACGAAAGTGCGCAAGGGAGGCTTCGTCGTCGCTTTGTGGTTTGCGCAAACTGCGGCTGGGAACCCGATACGGGGCCCATTCTTGTGAGGCCAATCGGAAATAGCGGTTTTCGAAGGCGACGAGCGTGGGCCTGCGCACCGCGCTTGCGACATGAGTCGCACCAGTGTCGACGGTAACCACGCAGGCCGCCCGTTCGAAGACCGCCGCCCATTGGAAAAACGGAAGTTCGCGCAGCACCGCCGCAGCCCCGACCCCGGAGAAGGCATCGATCTCGTCGTCGACTTCGGCGTTCGCCGTAATGACGAGCGGCGGCCCGAACCCAGTGAGCCGGCGCGCAAGTTCGACCGTCGATGCCGGCGAGCTGCCGCTATGAAACCAACGCGGCGCGAGGTGGAGAACGATCGGCCGATCCGGAAGCGCGGCGACCGCTGCTCGGTCCTCGTCGCGGAGGTCGAGGCGCAGATCGAGGACGCGTTCGCGCGCTCCCCCGAGGGCGACGAGATCGAGCAGTTGGTCGACTTCATGGCGCACCACGCGCTGCGGATCGCGTTCGCAGAGCTCGGGATCGGCCTCGGAGATCGCCATGCGATTGACGAACATGCGCGCAGTGAGGCGCGCAAGATATCGGCGCGCGTAGGTATAACCGACCCGAACGGCCGCGCGTGTCGCGCCGACGACGCGCAAATCTTCGGAACGTGGTGCAAGCGCAATTGCGAGATCGACATTTCGAAATTGCGCTCCAAAGTTCTCCGGACGGATCGATCTTGGTAGCGCGACGAGTTCGTCGATATCGGTATTGCGTTCTACGACGATACGATTGTAGGCGCTGGTCACCATCGTAATATGCGCGTTTGGAAAAGATCGGCGTACCGTCGCAATCGCCGGTGTCGAAAGCAGCAAATCGCCGATTCGATCGGTTCGCGAAAGGAGAATGTTCACGAAGCGTTGCGTTTGTGTAACGCGTTTTCGAGTTCTTCGAAATACACGCTTGCGAGCATTCGCCTTACCACTCGTAGCTCCGCATTACCGAGCGGACGGTCACCGGTAATCGTTGCAACGCGACGACGCAAATGTTCGGGCACGCCTATCGCACGCAACACCGCATGCACGCCTCGTTGTATGGGATTTTCGCCGGTTGCGAGATAGGTGCGCCAGTGCGGGTGCAGGGCCGAAAGCGTTACTGCCGTGCGCGCCTGCGCTCGCGTTTGTCGCTCCATCTTTTCAATTTCGCTGCTTCGCGGCTGCGGCTTATAGTGGTAGGCGAGCGCGAACCGATTGAAGACGGCGCGCACACCGGCGAAGCGCAGCCGGAGACCGACATCGATATCTTCCCATCCGTATTCGGCGAATGATTCGTTAAAGCCGCCGATTTCACGAATCGTTGCGGTCGGCACCGATACATTGGTCGTCCAAAAAAAGTTCCCGCTGTAATTTTTCCAGCTCCATACCGGCGGCGGCAAGTCGTCGAACGATTCGACGTTGATCGCTCCACCACGAACAATAGCTGCAGGCGCATGGTCGTGCGATCGCAGGTGCTCTTCGACAAAATTCGGCAACGGCAAGACATCGTCGTCGATGAGAATGATGCGCTCTCCCGCTGCACGCGCGATTCCGACGTTCCGCCCGCGAGCGAGGCCTGCGTTTTGCTGTTCGACCACGGTAAAAGCGCAGGAAGCACGCGATCGAGCGCGTTCGATAACCGCGGCGGTTCCGTCGGTGGAGCCATCGTTGACGAGAACGACTTCGTAGGAATCCTCGGGCACCGTTTGCTCGAAGCATGCATCGAGAACGCGCTCGAGGAGCGCGGCACGATTGTAGGTACAGAGTTGAATGGTCGCGCGCATCGTGTTCGGCACTTCGACGCCGATGGCCGACTCCGCTCTTAGCGAGGCCCCTCCGCGTCGAGTAAGCCCGCTACCGCAGCGAGAATTCTCGGAGTATCGAGGCCGGCGATGCATGCGTAATCGGCACAGGTCTCCTTTCGGTCGCGCGGGTGGCAGGGAAAGGCCGAACGCACGATCGCGCGCCGATCGCACAGCGGCGCCCAGCGTTCGGGAAAATCGCTTTGGAACGGAAAGATACCCACGGTACGTGCACCGGAGGCGGCGGCAACGTGCATCGAGCCGGTCGTGATACCGATAAACGCGCGCGCATCGCGCGAAAGCGCTGCAAAGGCGCCGATAGAGGAGCGCCCGACAATCGATCGCACCCTTGGCTCCTCGCTCTCCGCGACGACGCGAGCGACGAGTTCCCGGTCGGCAGCGGACCCGCCGAGCAGGACGGGAACCCCGAATCGCTCGCAAAGGGAACGGGCGGTGCGTGCCCAGCCGCTCGTCGGCCAGAGGCCGCGTTGCGTTGCGACGGCGTTGGTGGCGTGGAGGATGAAATAGCCGTCACGCTCGAGCGCGAGTTCGGCGCGCAACTCTTGTGCCGCTCGCTCGTCCTCTTCACGAGGGACGATGCGCGGCCTCGCTCCTGCGGCATCGCAACCGATCGCGCGCGCATAGTCGAGCAAGATATCGGACCAATGCGAAGTGACGTCGCCGCGTTCGCTTCGAACGACGACACGATGCGTGAACGACTGCGAATAGAGACGCCGTGCTTGGCCGACGCGGATCGGGATTCCGGCGGCGCGAACGGACGCTGCGGCGCGCGGCGTTGCCCACGTAACGACGCACGCGGCGTAATTGTTCTCGCGTAGCGCCGCGGCATGCCGGTCGACCGGTTCGCCTTCGTCGACGAAAACGCGCGCGATATCCGGTACGAGTTCGAGCTT
>JAJXXM010000191.1 GCA_021781095.1 bacterium | reverse complement strand
CAGCCGCGATGCTTCGCGATCGGGATAGGCGGCGAGCGAACGCACGAATCCCTCGGAATCGGCGAGCAGTGCGCGTACCGCCGCCGGTGCTCCCAGCGGATTGAGGTTCACGCTGAAATCGAGGATATCGGCGGCCTCGATGCCGTACCGCGCGGCGATGCGTTCGCTTTCGCCGCCGTGCGTCGGACGCGCGATATTACGCGAATGCATCGCGCGCCCCCAACAATGCCGATGCAGCGACCGCCAGCAGCGCGGCCGCGAGGCTGACCAGTTCGCGCGCGCGGCGGATATCGTGCGGATCGGGGGAACGAAACTCCGCCCCCAACGTCGCGCCGTCATACGCGACGCCGCCGTAGGTGTTGCTGCCGCCCAAACGCACGCGCATCGCGCCGGCGATCGCCGCCTCCGGCCAACCGGCGTTGGGGCTGCGGTGCAGACGCGCGTCGCGTCGAGCGATCTGCAGGCTGCGCGCCGCATCGCCGCGCGATATTCGCGCCGCCGCCGCGAGCAAGAGCGCGCTGAGGCGTGCCGGAAGAAAATTCGCCGCGTCATCCAACCGCGCGGCGAACCAACCGAACGCTCGATACGGCGGCTCGATATGCCCGATCGTCGAATCGAGCGTGTTGACCGCTTTGTAGGCCAGCGCGAGCGGCGCGCCGCCGAGCAGTAAATAACAGAGCGGCGCAACGATGCCGTCGCTGAGACTCTCGGCGAGCGTTTCGATGGCGGCGCGCGCGATCTCCGATGCATCGAGGCGCTCGGTGTCGCGCCCGACGATCCGTGCGAGCCGTCGACGGGCGAGCGCGAGATCGCCTGCAGCGAGCGCCGCCTCGACCGTCGCAACCTCCGTCATCAGGCTGCGCCATGCAAGCGTACTTGCGGCGAGCGTCACCTCAAGCGCGCTTCGCGCCTTGCCCGCGCGCCGTAAGAGCGCGGTGGCGAGGCGATAGCTGCCAACGACGATCGCGAGCGCGGTCGCGGTTCCGGCGATCCGGCCGAGCATCGGGTGCTCGCGAATCCCGCTATCGCGCGCGAGCGCATCGCAACCCGCGGTCGCCGCGCCGATCGCTTGCACCGGGTGCGGCAAGCACTCCGGGTCGCCGACGGCGATATCGAGAACGAGCGCTGCGAGAAAAATATCGGTGCGAATCACCACGCACGCGACCACGGCGGCCCCGGGTGCTCCTCGTCGCGCAAACGCGCGTCGATGCCGTTTCGCGCCTCGACGACGCGCGCGCAGAGCCAGAGCACGTCGCTGAGGCGATTGAGGTATTCGAGCACGCTCGGTTGCACCACGCCGCCGCTGGTGACGTAACGAACCGCCGCGCGTTCGGCACGGCGGCAGATCGCTCGCGCCGCGTCGAACGCCGCAGATTCTTGAAACTCGCCGGGGAGCGACCAATCGCGCAGGATGTTCGGTTCCGCTTCGAAGCGCTCCACCAACGCATCGAGGCGGTGCACCATCTCCTTGCCGATGACGGGAACGGTCTTCTTCGAAGTCGGCTTGGTCGAGATCGCCGAACCGATCGGAAAGAGCTCGCGTTGAATCGTGCGTACGATTCCGCGAATCTCTTCATCGCTGCACGAGCTGCGCGCGATGCCGATAATGGTGTTGAGCTCGTCGATCGCTCCGTACGCTTCTACCCGCGCGTCGGCTTTCGATATTTGTTCGCCGCCGCCCAAGCGCGTAACGCCGGCGTCACCTTTTCTCGTGGAAATCGAAGGACACAAACCGCACCACCTTTTTCGCGAGGCGTACCGAGAGCAAGCGTTCGTTGCAGTATCCTGACTCGCGGATCCTCGCTATCGTTCCAAACGCCTTCCCGCCGATGCAGTGACGTTCGGAAGCTCCCCGCTTACAGTGGCGCGACCGTCCCGGAGTTCCACCGGGTTCCTGGCAGCAAACGCTTCGAGGCTTAGCGTTTCGTTACGAACGCTCCTCCACGCTCTTCACCCGGCGCAGCAGGATAGTTTCGCAACATCCTTGCCGAAGCCGAGCGCAGCGAGCTTGATTCCTTCGACGGTCGTGAGATACGGGAAGACCGTATCGGCGAGGTCGGTAACGGTGAGTCCGTGCTTGAGCGCGAGCACCGCGGTTTGAATGCTGTCGCCGCCTTCAGGCGCGACGATATGCGCGCCGAGCAATCTTCCGCTCTCGCCCTCCGCAACGAGTTTCACGAATCCGCGCGTATCGCGTGCGGCGAGCGCGCGCGGCAGATCGTGCAACTCCAAGCGCACCGCCTGCACATCGAAACCTTGCGCACGCGCCTGTGCTTCGGTGAGCCCGACGCTTGCAACTTGCGGGTCGGTAAACGTGACGCGCGGCATCGCGCTTGCATCGTAGCGGCGCCCGCCCGCGCCCAAGGCGTTGTCGACCGCTAATTTTGCGCCGTACGCCGCCATGTACACGTAGAGATCGCGCCCGGTGACGTCGCCCGCGGCATAGGTGCCGACGCGCGTGGTTTGCAGGCGTTCGTCAACCTCGATCGCACCGTCGGAACGCGTGCGCACGCCGACATCGGCGAGCCCGAGCCCGGCGGTATTCGCCTGTCGCCCCGTCGCAGCGAGCACGCGCTGCGCGTCGAGCTCTTCGCGGCTGCCGTCGGCATTGCGCAGCACGAGCCGGACGCCGTCGCCTTGCGCCGCGATGCTCTCGTACTGCACGCCGCAGCGGACGTCGATACCCTCGGCGCGAAGATATTCCGCCAGCGCCTCACCGCTCTCGCGCTCTTCGGCCGGAAGCAAATGCGTGCGACAGAGCAGCGTGACGCGCACCCCGACGCGAGCGAACATCTGCGCGAGTTCGCAACCGATCGCGCCGCCGCCGATGACCAACAGCGAACTCGGAAGCTCGCGCAGATCGAGCGCGCGCGTGCTGTCGAGCCACGCGACATGCTCGATACCCGGAATCTCCGGTCGACGCGGCGAGCTGCCGGTCGCGATGACGATTTTATCGGTTGTTAGTACGGTTCCGTTTACTTCGACACCCTCGGCGCGCAGGCGCGCACGCCCGGCAATGTAGCGCACGTTCTCGTACTCGGGAAGCAGGTCGCTATATTTGGCCTTGCGCAGCGATGCGACGAGTTCGTCTTTTTGCGCGATAAGTTGCGCCCAATCGTCGATTGCGGCGCGACCGCTCGCGCCACGGAAGCGCGCGGCGTCGCGCGCGGAATAGAGCGCCTCAGCGGCGCGAATCAGCGTTTTCGAAGGCACGCAACCGACGTTCACGCAGGTGCCGCCGATGGTGCCGTCGCCGATCAGCGTGACGCTCGCGCCGAGTTCGCTCGCGCGAATCGCCGCGGAGAAACCCGCCGAGCCCGCGCCGATGACGACGATATCGGGAGCGGCGTTCATTTCGCACCTGCGGCAAAGGCGGCGATCTGCCCGAGATGCGCGGCCGGAGCGCTGCTTTGCGCGCGCACGCGCCCGTGCCGATCGACGAGATAAAAGATGTCGGGCGTGCTGCTCGGGTCGAGCGCGAGCGATTGCGCTTCGGTGAGCTGCCCCCAATACCAGTTCGGCGGCGTGGCAACGGCGCCGATGCCGTTGCGAATCGAAGCTAGCGAAGGACCGGGATAGCCGAGATCGCCCGCCGCCTCTAACTGCACGATGCGAAAGCCCTCGCGTCGCAATTGCGCGGCGTGCGCGGCGAGCGCGTGCGCGCCGGTGACGCACGACGGACACCAGGTCGCCATCACCCAGAGCAGGTAGCGATGCCCGCGCAGGCTCTTCGCCGATAAGCGTTTGCCGTCGAGAAGACGATACTGGAAATTCGGCGCCGGGTACCCGACGGCGATCGAGGGGACGGCGGCGAGCGTGCGTGCCGGTGCGAGCGGTGCTGCAAGCGCG
>JAJXXM010000357.1 GCA_021781095.1 bacterium | reverse complement strand
ATCTTTCAACGCAGACCTCGATTCAGTCCGACGGGTCGGTTCTGGTGAGCGTGAACGGACAGGCGCTCGTCAACGACACCGTCGTCTATCACCTTGCGGCGCCGACGGTCGGAACGGCAAGTAACGGAACGTCGACATTCAAGATCAATTTTCAAAGCACGCCGCCGGCCTCATCGAGCGCGCCGGGCGTTCCGCTGGGAAGCGGTCAGCTCGCGGCGCTGCAGGATCTCTACAACAATAAACTGACGGTCTACGGGCATCAACTCGATCAGTTTGCGAGTTCGCTCGCCAACGAAGTCAACCGCATCACGCAATCCGCCTACGATCAGAACGGTCAGCCCGGCGCGGCGCTCTTCCAACCGATCGTCGGGAACCTCCCGATCTCGGCGGGAAATATCAAGGCCGGGATTACCGATCCGGCGCAGTTGCCGATCGCGTTCGCTTCGACGGCCGCGGGAAGCCTCGTGATTCCGATGAACTCCGGGAACAACAGCATCGATACCTCGGCCTCGATGACGAATTACGCATCGCTGGCGAATCCGCCGACCGCGCCGCTGGTCGGGACATTGACCGTGACGATCAACGGCATCCCGCAGACCTTTAACTACAATACGGGAACGACGGACAACAGCGTCAATGCGTTTGTGACGCATTTTAACAGCGCGCATCTCGGCGTGACCGCGTCGTTCGATCCGAATTCGCAGCGGATTGTCTTCGCTCAAGATCCGACGAACGTCGATCCCGCGAGCCGTGCGGTGCAGGGCGGAGCCCCACAGCAGCCGGGCTTCACGATCTCCGATTCGCTTGACGCCGTTCCCGGAACGACGCCGGCGAGCCAATATCTTCTCGGCGTTTTGGGAGCCGGTGCGATCGACGGCGTCGCGCAGAATGCCGGAAACGCATTCGGTGCGCAGGATAACTCCGGTGCGAATGCTTTGCTCTCGGTCTTCTCGGCGAATGTGGGCGTGCCGGCACTGCTGACGACCTCGGCCACCGCCGCGACGGCGGGGACGACGACGACGGTGGCGTTGCCCTCAGGCGTCAACAATATCGCGGTCGGCCAGGTCCTGACGATCGATGCGACCCCCGGCGGCGGCGCGCCGCAAGAGAATGTCGTGGTGTCGGCGATCTCGATGGATCCGACGACCGGAATCGAATCGGTGTCCTTTACGCCGAGCATCGCCCATGCCGCCGGTTATTCGGTGCAGAGCGCGCAGACGCAGACGCTCGGGCAATTTTACGGCAACTTCGTCACCCGCGTCGGTCTCGATGGGCAGGCGGCGATCACCGGTAACCAAACGCAGACGACGTTGGCGAACAACATCAACCAAGTGCGCCAAAGCATCAGCGGCATCAATATCAACGAAGAGACGCAGAACCTCGTTCAGTATCAAAACGCTTATTCGGCAGCCGCGCGAACGATCAACGTCATCAACCAAATGATGCAGACGATCATTAACAATCTCGGAGTCGGGTCCTAAGGATAGGGAGTTCGAACATGCGTATCGCCACATCGTCACTCTACGAACAGCAAACCAATGCGATCGACAACCTCGTCGTGCAGCAGGCGACCGAAGGTCAACAGCTCTCGACCGGAAAGTCGCTCAATCAACCCTCCGATAACCCGTCGTTGATCGCCGAGGATCTCGCCATTCGGACCGATGGTGCGTTGGGTACGCAGACCTCCTCGAATCTGACCAATCTCGCGAATCAATTGACGACCGTCGACGGCGCGTTGAGTTCGCTGACAAGTGTGTTACAGCAGGTCCGTTCGCTGGCCATTCAAGGTGCCAGCGATGTCGTGACCGCATCGCAACGTCAAGCGATCGCGACCCAGGTCAATCAACTCTTTCAGGAGAGCGTCGGCCTTGCGAACACGCAATTCGCCGGACAGTACGTTTTTGCGGGAACGGCGAACACCGCCGGCACGCCGGTGCAAGCGGTCGGGACCGCCCCGAACGGCATCACCTTTGGCGGCAATCTGCAAGCGCAGACGCAGCGGTTGCCCAACGGGCAGATCATCAACTCATCGGTGACGTTCCAGCAGGCATTTAATTTTAACTCTCCCGATGGCTCGCCCGATGTCTTCCAGGTGATGAAAAACCTGCAACTCGCGCTGACGAGTTCGACGGTGATCGACGAGAGCAGCGTGGCGGTCAATAAGGGCGGTTACTATATTACCCTCGGGACCCAGCTCAATGCCGCGGGCTTTCTCACCTCGGTCGTTCCCGACGGCAGCGGCCAAATATCCATCAACATTTCCAACGCTTCGGTTCCCTCCGGTGTTACATTAACCTTTGCATCGACTGCTACGATCGGCGCAGTCGTTGCGGCGATCGATGCGTCGGGAACCGGAGTCACCGCGCAATTTATTCCGGGAGTCTCCCCGCAACAGGGCGCGGAGCGATTGCAACTCAGCGATGCGGCCGGCCCGTTCCAGATCAATAACGTTCCGAGCGCGGGAGCGGCAAACGCGTCGAATTTTACCGCGGTCTTTAACCTGCAGACGCAGGCGAATACGGTACAGCAGCTCAGCACGCAACTCGGCGACATCGATCGCGTGATTCAGGGCGTTTCGAACGCGCGGGCCTTTCTCGGGGCGAACATCCAATCGATTCAGGCTGCCGGAAACTCCGTGAATGCACAAGTTCTTAACGATACCCAGGTACAGTCGAATATAGAGGATACCGATATTGCTAAAGTAACGTCGCAGTTCTCTCTCACGCAGACCGCGCTGCAGGCGGCATACAGTACGACCGCTCAGTTAGAGCAGAAGAGCCTCTTCGACTACATTTCATAAGGGGCTTAAGAGGGGCTTTACGGTGTTAATGATGAATGATGTTTCGGTGCAAAAAATGCCGGAGAGCACGACGATCGATTTCCCGCGTTTCGGAACGTTCACGTTTTCGCCGACCGACGTCTTCGAATTCACTTGGGGGCTGCCCGGTTTTCCGAAGCTCCATCGCTGGATCGCCCTGACGATCGATACGCAGCCGAGTTTCATCTGGCTCCAGAGCCTCGACGATCTCAACGTCGCGATTCCGACCGCCGACCCGTACGCGATCTTTGATGACTATACGCCGCGCGTGCCCGCATATGCCGTCGAATCGCTGGGAATCGCCCAGCCGACCGATTTCGCGACGCTCTGCGTGGTGATCGTCTCCGCGAACGCCGAAGAGATGTCAATGAACCTCTTTGCCCCGATTCTGCTCAACCTCAGGAATCACCGCGGGCGCCAAGTGCCGCTCGACGGTAGTTCGTATCCGGTTCGCATGCCGCTGCCGCGCAAGGCAAGCGCCGGCGGGTCGACCGCCGCTCAGGGCGCCTAGCGCCCTCCTGCCCGCAGGGGGGGATCCCCCTTCTCGCGAAATTCATCGGCGAAGCGAGCCGGGTTACGCGGCTTGCAGCAGCCACGGAGGGCAGCCCGATGCTTGTTCTTAGTCGGAAAGCAAATCAGTCGATTATGATCGGCGATGATATTCGTTTGGTGGTCGTCTCCCTCGATCACGACCAGGTCAAGATCGGCATCGATGCCCCACGGGATATCCCGGTCCACCGCTCGGAGGTCTACGAAGAGATCCAGCGGAGCAATCAGCGTGCCGCCGCCGAGTCGGCCCCGTCGGCGGAGCCCTCCGCCCCCGGAAGGGCCGGTGTCGCCGCACTCCGGCCACATATTCCCGTAAAAAAACATTAAGAAGGGGGGTTCCCCCTAAAGTCGATACCCCAGGGCTCCGATATCCATGGGGAGGGAGCAGGACGCTTCCTCGCAGATGACTAGTCTCTACCTGCGCGCTCCGCGCGCAAATATCAAGGAGGAAATAACATGGCTCAAGGTCTGAGCATCGCCAACAACCT
>JAJXXM010000196.1 GCA_021781095.1 bacterium | reverse complement strand
ACCACGATAGGCAAGTTGTTCGCGCGCAAGCGCCAACGCTCGGACGTCGAGCCGTTCGCAAGGCTCGAGCCAACCTTCGCGCCCGAGATCCCGTGCCCAGGTTCGCACTTGCTCTTCCGGCGACGGAGCCTGCGCGGACTCATCATCGAAACGCTCGGGCGACAAACGCTCCAACCAGCGCTCGAATCGCTCCGCTCGAACGCGATGATCGTCGGTAAAAAACGGCCACGCTAGGGTGGAATCGAGGCGCATCAGTTGCCTTCGAATCGCGGCGCGCGCTTGGCGATAAAGGCGTCATACGCGCGCCGAAAATCCCCCGTCGCCATCAACTCGGCCTGAACGCGCGCCTCTTCTGCAATCTCATCGGAGAGCTCCATCGTCGGCGCCCGGCGAAGCATCTCTTTGGTCACTCTATGTGCGAGTGCCGGCCCTTCGGCGATTGCACGTGCAAGCGACTGCGCTTCATCGCCGAGCGCATCGGGGAGAGCGAGTCGCGTAAAGAATCCCCATGCCAGCGCCTCATCACCGGAGAGTTCGCGACCCGTAAACAGAAGATCGCTCGCTCGACCGAGGCCGACGATCCGCGGCAGCAGCGCGCAAGCGCCCATATCCGCTCCCGAAAGACCGACACGAACGAAAAGAAAAGCAAGGCGAGCGCGCGTCGTCCCAATGCGGATATCGGAAGCCATCGCGAGAATCGCTCCGGCCCCGGCGCATACCCCATCGACGGCGGCAACGATCGGTTGCGGGCACGCTTGCATTGCATCGACCACCGCGCCGGTCATCTCCGTAAATGCCGCTCGCTCGCTCTGCGACATCGATACGAGCGGGCCGATGATCTCGCGAACGTCGCCGCCCGAACAAAAATTCCCACCCTCGCCGCGAAGGACGACCGCGCGAATCTCCGGTTTCTCGCGCAGGGCGTTGAAAACGTCGCGGAGCGCGGCATAGATAGCGAAGGTCAGCGGATTTTTTCGCTCCGGTCGCGCGAGCGTTAGCGTCAGTACGCTTCCGCTCTCTTCGATGCGTAAATCATCACGGGAATCAGCGCTCATCCCCCTCCATCGGCGTGCAGAGCCACCGATTCCTGCAAACAGCGCTGCGGTGCTTACGCCAAAACGACCTCTTCGCCGTTACGGTCGCTTCCCAGAAGCTCGACGGCAGTTCGTGCAACGGCCGCGACCTCGATGATACGGCCGCTCGGGTTCATTTCCGCGAGTTGCGCGCGCGCTTCCTCCGCACTCGCACCGGTGTGAGCGACGATCTGCTCGACCGCCTGCTGCATCATATCGGTCTCGGTATAGCCGGGACAAATTGCATGAATGGAGATCCCCGAACCGGCGAACTCGGCTGCAAGCGCCCGCGTGAGGCCGACGACTCCATGTTTACTCGCGCAGTACGCGGCGATATACGGAGCTCCGTAAAGCCCGGCGATCGAGGCGATATTCACGATACGACCGAACTTCGCGTGGCGCATGTCGTCGATCGCCGCGCGAATGCAACGGAATGACCCGGTAAGATTGGTCGCAAGAATCCGCTCCCAGAGCTCATCGCTCGTCCGCCAGATCGGTGCCGAGGCGGCGATGCCTGCATTGTTGACCAGCATCGTCACCGGCCCGTGCCGATCGCGAGCCGCAGCGAATGCCTGCGTGATACTGCTTGGATCGGCTACATCGCAGTGGATCGCGTCGATACCCGACTCGCTCGTTCCGGCGCGGCTCATTCCGCTCACCACCGCTCCTGCTTTCACGCATTCGCGCGCGATGGCGAGGCCGATGCCGCGCGAGGCCCCCGTAATGACGACGTGCTGATTGCGAAGATCGACGTTGCTCACGAACTTTGCTCCATTCTGCGCACGATTGCGCGCTCGAGTTGCTCTTTTCCGGGAAGATACTGAATCGGCCACGACTGCTCGTTATAGCCGAGTTCGGCCGCTGCATGCAGCGTCCAATAGGGATCGGCGAGGTGCGGGCGTCCGAGCGCGACGAGATCCGCCCTTCCTCCGGCGATCAAGGCGTTGATCTGCTCGTGTTCGGTGATATTGCCGACCGCGATCGTTGCGATGCCGATCTCGTTGCGAATCGCATCGGCAAACGGAACCTGAAACATTCGCCCGAAGCGCGGTCGGCTTTGCGGATCGCTTTGCCCAGTCGAAACATCGATGAGATCCGCACCCGCCGCCTGAAAGGCACGAGCAATCTCGACGGCGTCGCGTTCGTCGTTTCCACCCTCGCACCAGTCGGTTGCTGAAATTCGAATCGAGATCGGGCGTTCTTCCGGCCACAAGCGACGCATCGCTCCGAAAACCTGCAGCGGAAATCGCAAGCGATTTTCGAGCGATCCACCGTATGCGTCTTTGCGTTTGTTGCGCAGCGGCGTTAAGAATGACGAGAGCAGGTAACCGTGAGCGCAATGGAGCTCGAGCATATCAAATCCGCACTCGATCGCCATTGCTGTCGATCGTGTAAACTCGTCGATGATGCTCTGCATCCCCGCTTCGTCGAGCTCCCGGGGAATTGCACTGCCGCGTGCATACGGAATCGCCGACGGAGCGACGAGCGGCCAATTTCCGAAAGGCAGCGGTTCGTCCATGCCTTCCCACATCAATTTCGTCGAGCCCTTCGGGCCGGAGTGACCAAGCTGCAGCGCGATCTTTGCCGACGTTCGCTCGTGGACGAAGTCGACGATGCGCTTCCAACCGGCAACATGCGCCGGTGCATACATCCCGGTGCATCCCGGCGTGATGCGCCCCTGCGCGCTCACGCAGGTCATTTCGGTAACGACCAGCCCCGCACCGCCAAGCGCGCGGCTGCCGTAGTGAACGAGATGAAAATCATTCGGCACTCCGTCGACCGCGCTATACATATCCATCGGCGAGACGACGACACGGTTATGCAACGTGAGCCCACGCAGGCGAAATGACGAGAACATCGGCGGGAGCGGTGGTGAGCCGAAGCGCTCCTCGATCGCTCCGACATATTCGGCGTCGCGTGCCCGTAGGTTTTCGTGCCCGATGCGTTGACTGCGCGTCAATAGGCTATACGCGAAGCTCTGTGGGTCGAGTCGTGCATAGCGCGCGACGTTTTCAAACCATTGGGTTGAATTTCGCGCCGCGTTTTGTAGCTTCAGCACCTCGACCTTTCGCTCGTCTTCATACTGTGCGAAAGCCTCTTCCAAGGTCGCATGGCGGGCGAAGGCGTCGACGAGCGCGATCGCATCCTCCATGGCGAGTTTCGTTCCGGAGCCGACCGAAAAATGCGCCGTGTGCGCCGCATCCCCGAGCAACACCATATTGCCCTCGTGCCAACGCTCATTTTCGACGAAGGTAAAATCGATCCACGCGCTTCCCCGTCGGTGCCCCGGGTTGGCAAACAGGCGATACCCACGCAGATCCTCGGCGAAGAGCCGCTCGCAAAATGCGACGCTCTCCGCAGTTTCCGCACGATCGAGGCCGTGCGCCCGCCATGTCTCCTCGCGACACTCGACGATAAAGGTGCTGGTATCTGCATCGAAGCGGTAGGCATGAACGGTAAACCAGCCGTGCTCCGTGCGTCGAAAAAAGAACGTGAACGCATCGAGTGGGATATCGCTTCCCAACCATACGAACTTGCAGCGTCCGCCCGAGATGTGCGGGTGAAAGGTCGCGGTATAGCGATTCCGCGTTGACGAATGAATTCCGTCGGCAGCAATCGCGATATCGCAGTTGCGGCGAAATGCATCGATATCATCGATTTGCTCGTTATAACGGAGGTCGACGCCGAGTTCCAGCGCGCGTTCGTGGAGGATCGAGAGCATTTTTTTTCGCGCGATCCCGGCGAATCCGTGCCCGCCCGAGCGCACGACGCTGTTTTGAAAATGAACCTCGATATCATCCCAGC
>JAJXXM010000422.1 GCA_021781095.1 bacterium | reverse complement strand
GTGCAGTGCTTGCAGACATCGCTCAGCATCGACCAACTCGCAGCGAGCCCATCTGCATCGATCGATTCGCGTTCGACGAAATCAACGTGTCGCCAAGTCGTACCCGAGAGTTGGCTGGTGTTATCGTAGGAGTTGCCGGTAAATTCAAAACCATCCGAAGGCAACTCGTTCCATTGCTTGCACGCGACCTCGCAGGCCTTGCAGCCGATGCAAAGCGTGGAGTCGGTGAAGAAGCCCGTCGCCATCAGCGTCGTTCTCCGGCGTCGATTCCATGCGTCGATCCGGCACCGTAGTCGCGCCGTTGCGAAGCGGGAACCTCGGCTTCGATGCTTCCGGCGGCACGCGCCGCGCGTCGCCCCGGGCGTATCGAGCACGTTAACGATTTCGCTTCGTGGATGGAGACATTCGGATCCATCGAAAGCGCGATCAGCTCTCCGGGTGAATCTCCACGCGCAAAGCCGACCATGCGGCCGTAATTATAGGGAATGCCGATCTGATGAATGCGTCGTCCCTTCCCGAGCCGCAACGGTTGCATCCGGCCGCTCACCAACGCGCGCGCTTCCATCTCGCCGAGCGCCGTTGAGATCGTAACGTAGCTGCCGTTGGCGATGCCCTTCTCGACTGCAAGTTCGGGATCGATCTCGCAGAACGCCTCCGGTTGCAGTTCGGCGAGCCAAGGAATATATCGCGTCATGATGCCCGACATCTCCGTTATTCGATAGGTCGTCAGCACGTAGGGGAAATCGGGATCGACGGCGCGATTGTAGCGATTGTCGTCACGTTTCCATTCGCGCAGCAGTGGATTACTTTGTTGCCCGTACAACGGATTCTCGATGACCGATTGTAACGGCTCATAATGCACCGGAAGCGGAGCGTCGACCAGTGCGCCGGCCACGAAAAGTTGCCCGCGTCCGTCGAGGTTCATAATGAAGGGGTCGGCACCTGAGTGCGCGTCGATACCGGTTGCATCGGCGCGCGCCGGCGTTGCGGGGTCTTTCCCTTTCGGAAAATCCGGAACATCATCGCCGGTCCACTCGCGCCGTTGCGCGTCCCACCAAATATATTTCTTGCGCTCGCTCCACGGATTGCCGGCGGGATCCGCCGAGGCGCGGTTATAGAGCGTGCGCCGATTTGCAGGCCACGCCCAGCCCCATCCGGGGGAACTCGTTCCGTCGGCGACGCGCCCGCGGGCGCGGTTCGTCGTCGCATCGGGGCAGACGCCGGAGTAAATCCAGCATCCGCTCGCGGTGCTGCCGTCATCGGCAAGATCGGCGAAGCCCGCAACCTGCCGCCCGTCGGCGACGGTGAACCCATTGATTTCGTGGAGTACGCGTAGCGCCGAGGGTTCGCCGGAGGCACGCTCGCGCTCGTCTTCGCTATCGTAATTCCAGGTCATATCGAGAATCGGCCGATCTTTCGGATCGAGCGAATCGGCGTAGAGCGCTTTGAGGCGCTTTCCGAGATCGTAAAAATACCAAAGGTCGCTTTTCGCGTCACCGAGCGGTTCGATCGCTCGGTCGTGCCATTGCAGCACGCGTGAGGTCTGCGTCATCGTGCCTTCTTTTTCGAGCACCGTCGCTCCGGGAAGAAAGAAAACCTCCGTGCCGATCTTTGCCGGGTCGGCGCCTTCGCGTTTCCAGAACGAGGCCGTCTCGTTATCGAAGAAGTCGATGTTGACCAGCCAATCGAGGCGCTCCATTGCCGAACTCACCAGTTCGGCGTTCTGCGCGGAGGCGCCGGGGTTCTGTCCGATGACGAAGTAACCGTTGACCGACCCATCCTTCATTGCGAACGTAGTCGGAAGCACCGAGTGGTCGCCGACGAGCTGCGGCAGATACGCGTAGCAAAATTCGTTCTCCGCGCGCGCGGCATCGCCGTAGAACGCTTTGAGTAACGATACGACGTATTTCGGCGTATTCGCCCACCAACCGGTCTTTTTCGTGTTCCTCACCAGATAGCGTTCGAGCGTCTGTTCGTCGTGCAACGCCGACGGCATCGGCAGATAGCCGGGCAACAAATCGTAAAGCGTGGGTACGTCGGTCGCGCCTTGAATATCGGCATGCCCGCGCAGGGCCATGATGCCGCCGCCGGGGCGCCCGATATTGCCGAGCAAGAGTTGCAAGATCGCTGCGGTGCGAACGAACTGCACGCCGGTGGTATGTTGCGTCCATCCGACGGCATAGGCAAATGCCGAAGTGCGCTCCCGTCCGCTATTGCTCGCCAGCAACTCGGCGATTTTTAAGAACAGGTGTTGCGGCGTTCCGCACACGCGTTCGACCATCTCCGGAGTATATCGGGAGAAATGGCGACGAAGCACGTTGAGTACGCACCGAGGGTGCTGCAGGCTGACGTCGCGACGAAGCGATCCGTCTTCGTTCCGTTCAAAACTCCAGCTTGAGGTATCGTACGAATTCGTCTCGGCATTCCATCCGGAGAACATGCCGTCGAGTTCGTCGGTATCGACGAAGGCCTCGCTCACGATCGAACCCGCGTTGGTATATGCGGTGACATAGTCGCGAAAATAACGCTCGTTCGAAAGAACGTAGTTAATGATACCGCCTAAAAACGCGATGTCCGTGCCGCTGCGGATCGGCGCATAGAGGTCGGCAACCGCCGACGTGCGCGTAAAACGGGGATCGACGTGAATGATGGTTGCGCCGCGTTCCTTCGCTTTCATCACGAAACGGAACGCGACCGGGTGCGCTTCAGCGAAGTTCGAGCCCTGAATGAGAATACAGTCGGCGTTCTCGAGGTCGGGGAGCCAAACGGTTGCGCCGCCGCGGCCGAACGAGGTGCCCAGACCGGGCACCGTCGAGGAGTGTCATATTCGCGCTTGATTCTCTATTGCGACGACGCCGAGACCATGCATCAATTTCCCGAGGAGGTAGTTCTCCTCGATGCCGAACGTCGCGCCGCCGAGCGAGGCGATGCCCAGCGTATGATTGACGCGCTTTCCATCGCGTTCGCGAACGAACGTTGCATCGCGTGTCTCTTTCACGCGCGCGGCGATGCGCTCCAATGCCCACGCGAGCGGCTTCTCTTCCCAATGCGTTGCATACGGCGCGCGATAGTGGACGGTCGTCCAGCGCCGATCGTTGATCGTCATGCCGAAGATCGCCGATCCCTTCGGACAGAGGTGCCCCGCATTGATGGGGCTATCGGGGTTGCCTTCGACGTCCAGCAACTTGCCCGAATCATCGACGTAGGCAAGCGTACTGCAGCCGACGGCGCAGTACGGGCACACACTGGTGACCGCCTTCGCGCCGTCGATGCGAGCCCGGAGGTTTTGAGTACGTTGCGAGGCGACGTTCGGCAAATCGCCGATGCGATCGTTTAATGAAGGTCGCGTACCGCGAGCGGCCGCGAGCCCGGTAATGTCGATCGTCGTTTTCGCCATGCGTCTCTCCTACGGTTGTTGCGTTATGCGTTCGAGGGTGTCTGCGGTTTTTTAATGAGGAACGGAATGACCGCAGCAATGACGAGCATGACGGCGATCGTCGAGAGGGCGCCGGTATACGAACCCGTTTTGTCTTGAACGAATCCGGCGATCGCCGGCCCGACGACGCCGCCGAGCCCCCATGCCGTGAGGATGAAGCCGTAGATCTCGCCCATGTTCGCCGTGCCGAAGTAATCGGCGTTAAACGACGGCATAACGCCGAAGCCTCCGCCGTAGCAAAGCAGCACGATTGCGAAGCAGATGAGGACGCCGGTGAGGCCGGCAACGTGACCTACGGAGAAAAATATCACCACTTGAATGAGATACATTACCGTATAGGTGAGATTTCTCCCCAGACGATCGGAGATCGATCCCCAGAAAAACCTCCCGAGGCCGTTAAAGACGGCGATCAGGCCATACCAGAGCGCCGCAGTCGGAATGCCGACCGCTGCGAACTGGCTGATCATCGGCACGGCATTGGAGA
>JAJXXM010000434.1 GCA_021781095.1 bacterium | reverse complement strand
ATGGCCTCGCTTCCAGTCGGCCTCGTCGATCCTTATCGCTCTTCACTACAGAAAATCGAGGATACATATCAGCATGCGTATATTTTGGCGCCGTGCGGCGTTTTTCGCAGCAATTTCCTTTCTCGGAGTCGCTTCTCCGCCTGCCGCCCAACGGGTGACGGTGCCGGGTGGAACGCGAATTGCCTACCGTGTTACCGGGGACGTTTCATCCTCGACTGCCAAAGTAGGCGATACGTTTCCGATTCGTGCGGTACGTACGGTCGCAGTCGATGGTTGGGTCGTCGTCGCTCGGGGTGCGACGGGGGAAGGCCAAGTCGTCGCCGTGGACCGAGCCGGTCCGCACGGTCATGCCGGGAGCCTCAAGGTCCGCACCGATTGGATCTACGGTGTCGATGGAAATAAAATTCAGCTGACCGACCAGGATCGCACCGCGCGTGGACGGAGCGAAAAAGGCAAGGCGTCGACGCTCACGGTCGTCTCGGCTGTCTTTCTCGGTATTCCCGGATTGTTCGCGCATAATTTCGTGCGTGGCAAGGACGTGACGATCGATCGCCACCACACCTATCACGCCTTCGTCGATCAGAGCGTCTACGTTGCATCCTCTCAACGGCGCATGGCTGCGAGCGGATTCGCCCCGGCGGCGACGGCAACATCGACGCCGTAATCCCCTTGCAACTCGCTATCGATGGGAGTAGCATAAAAGCGTACCGACGCGATCGGTACGAGCACAACGCACGACGTGCGCGTAACGCAGAAGGAGGGCGGTTTGTCACCGCAAGATCCACCGGGTCACCATCTCAGCGAGTCGCGCCAAGCGTTGTAAGGCGTTCGCGTAGCGCCTAAGCCGGCCGGACTTTCCGGCACGAGCGCGACCGCAGAGCGGAGATGATCCAAGCGAGGGGCGGCAGCCATAGGGTTGCGGCCCGTCGCTTTTTTGCGTAGAATAGGGAGGTCGTTCAAGAAGGAGCGTGGGCATGTCCCGCGCTTCGTTGCTTCCGGGGCACACGAGCGAACGGAGAAAGGAGGGTCGGCTTTGTCGGAAGTTCAGCAAGCCTTCGAGGCGGTCGTGACGCAGATCGAGCACGATCCCGCTTTCGCCGATATCGAGGTGGTCACGCACTCCATCGGTCGCCGCGGCGCAGGGCTCGCCCTGACCCTCACGATCGACCGCGTGGGTGGGGTCGACATCGGCTCCTGCGAACGCGTCGCGGCGCACGTGAACGATGCCTTGGAGAGCTGTCCGGAGCCCTACTCCCTGGAAGTGGAATCGGCAGGGCTGGAACGGCCGCTGCTCCGCCCGGGCGACTACCAGCGCTTCGCGGGCAAGAACGCCCGCATCCTGACGACGCTGGCGATCGGCGGGGCGAAGACCCACCGCGGCACCCTGCGCGGTGTCGTCGGCAGCAACGTCGAACTTCAAACCGCCTCGGGAACGCTCCCGATTCCGCTCGCTGCGATCCGCAGCGCCAACCTCGAATACGATCCCCGCGCCGACCTCGCCGCCAATAAGAGAGAACGCAAACGCAATGGCTGAACGCACGAATAAAAACACGAAAACGCAAGAAGAAGCTCCCGAAAGTCTCATCGACGTTCTGCGCGCCGTCGCGAAAGAGCGGAACATTGGTTTCGAGATGCTGCTCGAAGCCCTCGAAGCCGCGCTGCTGACCGCCTATAAGCGGCACTACGGTGCCGAAGCGAACGCGATCGTGAGCGTCGATCGAGCGACCGGCGCCTATACGGTCTACCATCGCCGTGCCGTCGTCGCAGAGGTCGCCGATCCGAAGACCGAGATCTCGCTCCAAGATGCCGGCGCCCCGTATCAAATCGGCGACTTCTTCGACGAAGTCGTGCAGCCGAAAGATTTTGGGCGCATCGCGGCGCAGACGGCGAAGCAAGTCATCGTCCAGCGCATTCGCGAAGCCGAGCGCGACACGGTCTTTCACAAGTACGCGCGTCGTCTCAACGATCTGGTGACCGGAACGGTGCAGCGCTACGAGCAACGCAACATGTACGTGCTGCTGGAAGGCCGCGATGAAGCGGTTTTACCGCAATCCGAGCAAGTTCCGGGCGAGATGTATCGCATCAACGACTTCGTGCGCGCGTACGTTCTCGACGTCAAGAAATCGGCGAAGGGGCCGCAGGTAATTCTCTCGCGCGCCGCCGAGGGATTGGTGCAACGGCTGCTTGAGGCCGAAGTGCCCGAGATCGCCGACGGCCTGGTGGAAATCATGGCGATCGCGCGCGAAGCGGGGAGCCGTTCGAAGGTGGCGGTCCGCAGCACGCGTGCGGAGATCGATCCGATCGGTGCGTGCCTCGGGCCGAAATCGAGCCGTATCGCCAACGTCACCGATAATTTACGCGGCGAGAAAGTCGACATCATCAAATGGGATGACGACGCCACGACCTTCATCATGAACGCGCTCGCACCGGCGAAGGTGGTCGCGGTGGAGATCTTCGAAGAGGACGGCGTCGCCCTCGTCACCGTGCCCGACTACCAACTCTCGCTCGCAATCGGGCGAGACGGCCAGAACGTGCGCCTCGCCGCGCGCATGAGCGGATACCGACTCGATATCACCTCCGAGAGCGAGGCCGCCGAATCGCGCGCGAATTACATCGCGCAGCGCGAAAGCGGCGTGCTGGGAGCCGAAGAAGAGGCGATCGCCGAAGAAGAGCTTCCGGGCGATGAAGCGGTCGCGGAGTCGCTCGACCTCGATGCCGACCTCATTCGCAAGCTCGAAGAATTCCGTCGGGAGCGGCTCGCTGGAGGCGGCGCGTAGCCGGAGTTGGAACCGCAGCGGCAGTGCGTCGGCTGCCGGAAGCGCTTCGAGCAGAGCGTTCTCTACCGTTTCGTGCGGGAGGGAGCGGGCTGGAAGGGCAGTGCACCGGGGGAACGACGGCTTCCCGGGCGGGGGGCCTACCTGTGCTCGGAGGCGTGCGCGCAGCGCGCCGAGCGCAATAGACGCTACCCCGGTCTTGGGCAGAGTGCACGAGAGTATGGTTTAATAGGGGGCTCCCGTTTGGGGAGCATTGAGAAAGGCTGACGTTGGCAACTCGGAAAGTCAAGATTTTCGAACTCGCAAAAGAGGTGGGGCTCTCATCGAAAGAGCTCATCGTGCTCTTCAATGAGCGCCTCGGCGGGCTTTTCGAAGCGAAAAACGCGCTGACGGTCGTTCCCGATCAGGTCGCCGACCTGGTCCGCAGCGTCCTGCTCAAACCCACGACCGCCGCTCCGGCAGCGCCGAGCGCGCCTCCCGCCCCGCAGGCCGCGCCCCCGGCACCCGCCGCCGAGGCGGTTGCGGAGAAACCCGCGCCGGTCGCCACGCCGAAACCCAAGGCCCCCGAGCCCGAGACACCGCGTCTGCGCCCGGTGACGACCCCGGTGCGCTCGACCACGACGCGCAAGCCGAGCACGCCGCCGCCCGCCGAGCCCGTTGCCGAGGCCGCCGCTCCGGCACCGGAACCGCCGGTACCGCCGGCTCCCCCCGCTCCGCCGAGGCCGAAGGCCCCCGCTGCGCCGCCGAGCGGCGCGCCGATTCGTCCCGCGGCAGGCACCGGCGCTCCAACCGCCCCCTTCCGCCCCACGCCGCGCCCGGTCGGAGAGCAGCCGATTCCGCGCCTGCGCCCCGTGCCGCACGGGCAGTCCTCGATCGTTCCGCCGCGTCGCCCCGCGCCGCCGCCGACCACCGCTGCCTCGGCTTCGCCGAGCGCGCCCCCACCGGGTATGCAGCCCGGCGGCATGGGCCGCCCCGGCGCGCCCGGTGCACCTGGCGCCCGTCGACCGATGGGCAACGGTCCATTCCGCCCGCTCGCGCCCGGCGTGCGCCCGCTCGGTGCCCCCGGCGTCCCGGCTCCGGGAGCGACCGACGCCCCGGCACCCTCCTCGGGAGGCCGGCCCGGCGATAAGCGCAGCCATCAAGAGAAAGCG
>JAJXXM010000091.1 GCA_021781095.1 bacterium | reverse complement strand
CATTCGCATGAAAGGCATCATCCTCGCAGGTGGGCTCGGTAGCCGCTTGCGCCCGCTCACGAAGGTGACGAACAAGCACCTTCTACCGATCTACGACAAGCCGATGATCTACTATCCCATCGAGACGCTGGTTCGCGCGGGGATTAAGGATATTATGATCGTGACCGGCGGCAACTCCGCCGGCGATTTTCTGCGTTTGCTCGGAAACGGATCGGAATTCGGACTAAAGGATATCTATTACACCTATCAAGAGGGCGAGGGCGGCATCGCCGACGCGCTCAAGCTCTGCGAGCATTTCGCCGAAGGGAATCGCGTCGTCGTGATTCTTGGCGATAACATCGTTCAGGACGATATCTCGCCGTACGTGCGGCGATTCGAACAGCAGGATTCCGGAGCGCGCATCTTGCTCAAAGCGGTGCCGGATCCCGAGCGTTTCGGCGTGCCCGAGCTCGACGGCGAACGGATCGTCCGCATCGAAGAGAAGCCCGCGCAGCCGAAGAGCGGATATGCCGTCACCGGCATCTACATGTACGACCGCCGCGTCTTCGATTTCATCCGTCGCATCAAACCATCGAATCGCGGCGAGCTCGAGATCACCGACGTCAACAACCACTACATTCGCGAAGGCGACCTTCACTACGACGTGCTCGACGGATGGTGGACCGATGCCGGACAATTCGAGTCGCTCTTCAACGCGACGCAGTTGATCGCGCGCGAGCGCCTGGGTACGGGCATCGGTTCGTGAGCGCTTCGAACCTCCCGCGCGTACCGGTGATGCGGCCGCAATTACCAACGGCGAGCGAATTACACCCGTATATCGAACGCATCGACGCCGCGCGATATTATTCGAATCACGGTCCGCTCTTGATCGAATTGGAGGCCGCCTTCGCCGCGCACTTTCGCGTCGCTCCGAGCCAGGTGGCGCTCATCAATAACGGGACCGTCGCCCTCAGTGCCGCTCTCGTCGCCGCCGGAGCTCGACCGGGCTCGAAATGCCTCTTGCCCTCGTGGACGTTCGTCGGCTCCGCCTCGGCGGTCTGGGCTGCGAATCTCGTACCGCATTTCGTCGACGTCGATCCCGATACGTGGATGCTCGATCTCGAACGCTTGAAGCAACGCCCGGACCTGCACGAGGTTGGAGCGGTCATGATCGTCTCTGCATTCGGATCCCCCGTTGAGACTGCGGCGTGCGATCGCTTTACCGAGGAAACGGGGATACCCGTCATCATCGATTGCGCCGCATCCTTCGATACCGTAGCGACCGTGCCGGCCGCCGCGCCGGGCCGATCGCCGATCATGATCAGCCTTCACGCAACCAAAGTGCTGGGAACCGGCGAGGGGGGCCTCGTCCTTTCCACCGATGAGGCGCTCGTACGACGCCTCAACCAAGTTTGCAATTTCGGCGTCTGGGATTCGCCGGCCGGACAAATTCTCGGATACAACGGGAAGATGAGCGAATACAATGCGGCCGTCGGCCTCGCTTTCTTAAAAACGTGGCCCGAACGTCGCGCACAACTCGCCGCGCTCACCGATCGCTACCAACGCCTGTTGAAGTCGAAACCGGGGATCGACGTTCTTCCCGCGTTCGGGAGCGGCTGGGTTTCATGTTATTGCAACATCTCTCCCAATCGAGGCACCTCGGACGCCAATATTCTCGCGCTCTCCGAACGAGGCATCGAGACGCGCCGGTGGTGGCAAAGCGGCGTTCACGTCCAGCAGGCGTATAAAGCGTTCCCTCGCGATCCGTTGCCGGTTACCGAGCATCTCGCGACACGCGTTTTCGGAGTACCCTTTTTTCACGATCTCAGCGATAACGAATTCGAACGAGTGGCATCGGGGATCGACGCCATTCTTTAATGAAGACCGTCGCCGTCATCCAGCCGTACTTCGTCCCGTATGCCGGCTATTATCGCCTTTTTGAAGCCGCCGATTACGTCGTCATGTTCGACTGCGTGCAATTCCCGCGCCGTGGTTGGGTCCACCGAAATCGCTTCTTACTGTCGACGGGAGCGCTGGATTGGCTGACGTTACCGATTGCGAAGGCGGATCGCGATGCCCGTATCGATCGCCTTCGTTTTCCGGAGGACGCCGTCGCCCGGCTCGAGGCCGCGTTACGGCGCTTTCCACTTTTACAGAACGCTCGCACGGCACGGCATAATGCGGTGGAAGCGATCCTCGATATACGCGATGCCGACGTGACGCCCTATTTGATTCGGCTCATTCAGGGCACGACGAATGCTCTTGGGATGGAGCGCCCGGTCATCCGATCGAGCACGCTGAACATCGATCCCGAACTCCGCGCCCAAGAGCGAGTGCTTGCTATCGTAACGGCCCTCGGTGGGACGCACTACGTCAACCCATCCGGCGGGCGCGAGCTCTACGATCACGAGACCTTCTCGAAAGCCGGAGTGACGCTGAGATTTCTTTCACCCTACGAAGGCCCGATGGCGAGTATCCTCGCGCGCGTGATCGAGGAGCCCGTCTCCGAAATTGCCGCCGAAATCAAAGCGCAAACCATCCTCCTTCCTTGAAGGAACGCTACCCTAATGAACGTATCGAGGAAACGATTATGACGCTGCCGGACCATCAACGCTTCACCGATCTCGTCGCGGAGATCCTGCGGATCCCGAAGGCGGAGGTCGTCGATTCCCTCGATATGGAGGGAACGAGCACATGGGACTCCCTCAGTCACATGCAACTCATAGCGGCTCTCGAAGAGGAATATCAATTCGAGCTCACGGCCGATGAAATTATTACGATGCGCACCGTCGGACAGATCAAAGAGATCCTTCGCTCGCACGCCGTAAACGTCTGATGGATATTCGAGGGCGAACGGTCGTCGTTGCCGGGGGTGCCGGAAGCCTCGGATCGGTCATCGCGACATCGCTTCTCGAGCGCGGCGCGCGAATCGCGATCCTCGACACCCGCCTCGACGCAGAGAGCACCCCCGGCCCCGACGTTCTCGCCCTTCAGGTCGACGTTGCGAATGAGGACGCCGTCGTTGCCGCGCTCGAGACCATCGTCGGCACCTTCGGGAAAATCTCGGCTCTCGTAAACTGTGCGGGACTCATCCATAGCGAGCCCCTTATTAATATTACGGAACGGAGCCAGCGAACGCATCGAGTATCTACGTGGGACGCAATCATCCGGAGCAATCTCACCTCGGCGTTCGTTCTCGGCGCGCGCGTAGCCGAACATATGGCGAGCAACCGGGTTAAGGGAGTCCTCATTAACTTCTCCTCCATTTCCTCAGGCGGGAACCCCGGCCAAACTGCCTATTCCGCAGCGAAAGCCGGCATCGAAGCGATGACGAAGGTTTGGTCCCGCGAGTTGGGGCCTTTGGGAATTCGAGCCCTCTCCATCGCACCAGGGTTCGTCGCGACGCCGTCCACCAGTACTGCAATGAGTGAGGCCGCCCTCTCGGAGCTCGCGCGAAGAACGCCGCTATTACGCCTAGCCAAGCCGTCGGAGATCGCTTCCGCCGTCGCATTCGCTATCGAAAACGACTTCATCACCGGCACGACGATCGCCATCGATGGCGGGCTCGTTCTATAACCCTGTCGCACCTGAGGAGAATCGCATGGCACAGATCGTAATGTTCGGCGCGGGGAAGGTCGCAGACGTCATTTATCGGCACATCCGCAACTCCGGAACGCATTCGGTGGAAGCCTTCACTACCGACGCCGCGCACCTACCGGAAAGCGAGACCTTTCATAACAAGCCGATCGTGCCGTTCGAAGACATTATCGAGCGGTATCCCCCAGAACGATTCCAAATGTTGATCGCGATCGGCTATCACGAGCTCAATGCGGCTCGCAAGGCTAAATACGACGAAGCGAAAGCGAAGGGATACCGCTTTGCGTCGTATATAAGCCCGAGGGCCGGCGTCGGCGATTGGTTAGAAGCCGGCGACAACTCGATCGTGCTCGATAACGCGGTGATCGAGCCGGGCGTACGCATTGGAAATAACGTCGTGATCTGGAGCGGCGCCCTCATCGGCCATCACTCGACCATCGGCGACCACTCCTGGATCGCCGGAAACGCCACGTTCGGAGGAAGCGCAAATCTCGGGGCGCGCTCGTTCGTCGGTCTCGCCGCAACCATCGGGCACGAAGTCGAACTCGGCGAGCAAAGCTTCGTCGGAGCCGGGGCTCTCATAACGAAATGCTCGGAGGCGAAGAGCGTCTTTATCGAGAGCTCGACCGATCTCTTCCGGCTCGACAGCGAGCGTTTTTTGAAAATATCAAAGCTCCGCTAGTCAACAGGTCGAGACCTCAGCGACGTCGTCGACGGCCTACCACCACGTAACCGCTCACCAAAAGTCCGAACCAATCGTCACGAAATGTCGCGATTGATAATTCCTCATACTCTTCCTCGAACATCTCCTGAATTTCACTCCGCGAACGCGGCGCCCAAAATATGGTTCCGTTGCGGAGGCCGAAAGGATCCGAGGTGATCCGCAAATGGCTATCCGCCAAGGGTTCGGCATCCTTGAGAACGGCGTTATCGGGGTCCGGCAGGGACGCCACGAACCAGCCTCCGGGCTTGAGAACGCGGGTTACTTCGCGCACGTTATCTCGAAACGTTTCGCCTTTCGAAACGTAATAGACGGAGTGCGAGGCGACGACGTAATCGAAAAACGAATCGTCGAACGGAATGTGCGAATTCTCTCCAACGCGGAGATCGCAGTCGATACCCGCCGGCGCTACCCGCTCCTCGACCATCCGACACACGTCGAGATTCGGCTCGACGCCGAAGATTTCGACCCCCATGTTTCTAAAAAGCGGCAAGTTTCGTCCATCGCCAAACCCGAGATCGAGAAGCTTTTTCCCCTCATAATCGCGCACGAGCGTGAGGTTCGGATAGGTCCCTAACATGGTTCGGATCACAAATTCATTCGGATAGAGATGCATCCCCATTCTATCGCGATGAAAGCTCGCATACTTCTCAATACTCAATCGGGGATCCCTTCGTCGGCGAGTGCTCTTCGATCGATCTTTCCATTGGCGTTTTTCGGCAGCGTGTGACGAATCGAGACGATCTGAGGTATCATATACGGCGGGAGCATTCCCTCGAGTTGCGCGCGAATGGCGCCTTCGGAAAGTTCCGCCGACGAGGAAACGTACGCCACGATCATTTTCAATCCGCGACGTCCCGTCTTCTGCACGACCGCACATTGGTTCACGTCGGCAATTTTGCTCAACGCGGCCTCGATTTCCTCAAGCTCGATGCGGTACCCCATATGTTTGATTTGGTTGTCCGCTCGCCCAACGAAATACAACTTGCGACCATCTTCCCCGAGTCGAACGAGATCGCCCGTGCGATACGTCGCCTCGCTCCATCGCTCGTTGAAAGGGTTCGGCGCAAACGCCGCGGCGGTGCGCGCCTTGTCGTTCACGTAACCCAGCCCAACCTGCGGCCCCATCAGCCAGAGCTCCCCCATCTCACCAGGGTGCGCGGTCCGGTCTCCGTCGACGACGATTGCGGAAAAGTTCTCCGCAATCGGGCCCAGCGTCACGAGCCCGCCCGGCTCCGCAAAGTCTTCGGCCCGAACGTTCCACGCAGAACAGATGCACGTACATTCCGTCGGTCCGTATACGTTGACGAGGGTACTGCGAGGGCTGAAAGTATTGAAGAGCTTCTGAAGTTCCGGTTTCGGGTACCCCTCGCCGCCGAACACGAACGTACGAATGCTCCCAAGTCGATCCGGCGTTAACAATTTGACGGTCATCAAATAAATTAAGAGCGAGGGAACGGAAAACCAAACGGTGCATTCGGCCTTTTCGATGCATGCAATCGTCGCCGCGCCGTCGGCCAACGTTTCGCGACCGACGGGTGCGATCGCCGCCCCATTGAGTAACGCGCCGTAAAAATCGAAGACCGAGTTATCGAAGTACATCGGATTCACGTTGGTGAGGACGTCGTCGAATCCGATGCCGAATCTGCTGCCCACCCAGGCGCCAAAATTCAAAACGTTGGCGTGGGTGATGATGGCACCCTTCGGGATCCCGGTCGATCCCGACGTATACATGATGTATGCGGGGTCAGCACCGGTAACCATCGGCGTGGAGGCCGGCTCCAGTTCGGAAGCGGCCTCCACGGCCGCTACGAATTCGTCGAGCGACCCATCGATAAAGGCGGCTCCGGCTTCAAGGCTCGTTTCGCGAATCGACGGAACGCTCGATTCGGCGAACACGAACTTCGGCCGTGCCGTATCGAAAATATGACGCAGCCGTATCGGCGGGTTCTGCTCGTCGACGTTCACGTATGCGGCGCCCAGCTTTAACGCGGCCAGCATGACGGCATAACACCCTACGGTTTTGTTATGGACGATCGCGATGACGTCACGGCGAGCGAGCCCTCGCGATTCGAGAACCGCCGCAACTCTATTGGCTCGACGATTGAGCGCCCCGTAGGTTACGACCGAGCCATCGGACATTTTCAGAGCCGGCCGATCGTCCACAGCATCGGCGAGATGGGAAAATTTTAATCCTACGTTGCGTAGATACATTCCAGTCGACGCCTTTTTATTGAATCAATTTGGCGCAGCCAAATCCATCCTCCCCGAACCCGTTTCCGTTGTAAAACATATACACGCCCGACGACGTCGCAAACACGACGGGGTAGCAGAGCATTTCGGAGTCCCAGCCGTCCGTCGAGACGTCCAGGCCGCTCCGCGCATCGTCGCGATGCCAAACCACGAGGTCGTCCGACCACGCGTAGCCCATTCTGTACCCTCGCTCGGCGTTACGGAAGCCGAGCCCGAATCGATACGAGAACCACATATGCCAACGGTCGCCGATCCGTGCGACGCACGGACGTGCCTGGCATTCTTGTTCTACGATTCCAGGCAAAATCGCGCGACCGTCGCGTTCCCAATGGACTCCATCGGACGAATGTGCGTATTTTATGACGTAAATCGCTTCCTTCCCAATCCAATCGGTCCCGGACGTATACCACATATGCCAGCGACCTTCGTGGTGGAGCACGTACGGGCCACCCTCAAGATACGGTTCGTTCGGCGTTCTTCCGAATAGCGGCCCCTCACCGATGCGCTGAAAGGTCGATCCGCCGTCCCGGCTTTCGACGAGCCCGATCCCCATAGAATACGGGACGCCGACGAGCCGCATCCACCCGCAGTAGTACAGGCGCAGCGTCTCCCCACTCCAATTCGCGCAACTCGGCATCACACCGTGCTCGTCGAACGTACCGGGGCGCCCATAGCTCAAGAACGGCCCGGGAGCCGTATCCAGGATCTTCGTAGGATCGTCCGACGATACGTCGACCCAACACATGGTCGACTTGTACATTCCTTCGGCGTCGCGGGGCGGCCGAACCGAAAAATACACGCGAATACGGTCGGCAAGTTGTACGACGGAGGGAACTTGCGCGTGTGAATTCCGCCAACTACCGTCGTGGGGCGAACGATAGACGAGCCCCATTTTTTGCCAACGAAACGGCTCGCCGCCGCTGATATCGCTATTTTTTAAGGTCACGGAGCGCGGCCTCTCTCACGGCTTCATCCAGCCACTTATGCATACTGATTCCCCGCTGTTTTTGCGCTCGTTGCGCGAGCTCCTTGGCCTCCATAGATACACCCTCCAGTTGGCCGTAATACCGGGTTTTATGCGTGCCGCCGCGCGCGCCCGGGATCTCGAAATCGAAATCGGCAACGGGCTCGCCCTCCCCGACGGTAAAGCTGATGAGATAGAACACGCCTCCAATAATGTATTCAATTACGACATCGCGAGCCTCCATCGGCAGGGCATCCAATGGGAGCGAACTCGCGTAATGCGAACTGGAATTCATTAAGATCTTCCCGTACGTCGTTTCGCGCAACCACGGGGGAACGCTTTCGTCACCTACGACGATACGGCCGCCGGGTTTCACGACGCGGACCATTTCCGCCATAGCGCGCCGGAGATCGGAGAACATATTCAGCCCTCCGAAGTGAAAGAGTCCATCGAAATACGAGTCCGGGAAGGGAAGGTACACCGCGTTGCTTAGGACGTACGAACGCTCGATCTTCTCCGACGAGAGTTTCTGTACGGCTCTTTCGAGTATTCCGCGCGAGATGTCGTGAACATAGATGTGCCCGCTTCCACGCATGCGGTCCGCTATCACCTTACTCGTGCGACCGGTTCCGGCCCCTACTTCCAGGATCGTCTGGCCGGGCGCGACGCGAAGGCGATCCACCATGTGGTTACGTGCGTCTTCTTCCTTACAAGAAAAGGTCATAAACGTCAGCGGCAGATATTCGTCATAGACGTCGGCCACGCTATCGTAAATTTGCCGTGCGAATGCATCGGCATCCGGCAGTAACGGCGGATACGCGAGATCGGGAATCCCATGTTCGATCGCATACGATGCGCCGTTCGGAGCTTTCAACGTGCCGCGCACGATTTCACCGTCGCGCTCCTCTGCAATTTCAAGCGTCAGCGCTTCGTGCGTTTGAGGACACCGATAGACCGTTGCGTCGGCTAGCTTCATTGGTTAACTTTCCTTCTCCCGACGGGCGAGCCAGTCTTGGGCTAAAAGCTCGTAGTGATTCATATCGTACCAAACTCCGTGCTTGTTGAAAAATTGATACTCGGTTCCGACGAAGCGGAAGCCGAGGCGCTGAGGAATTTTTCCGCTCGCCGCATTCGCCGTCGTATGCGAAATAATGAGTTTGTTGAGATGTAAAACCTCGAACGCCGGCTGAAGGACGGCGGCGGTCGCCTCGGTCGCAAATCCCCGCCCTTGGTAGTTCGGGTCGACCAAATAGGAAATCTCGGCTCGATCGAGGGTCCACAACCGGTGCGTTCTCCGCACGTCGATCAACGATATGAGCCCCCTCACGTGCTCCCCTTCACGAATCGTCCAGTGATACCCACGCCCATCATCGGTCGCAGCGATGAGCGATTCAATGAGGCGTGAGGTTTCGCCGACATCTCGGTGGGGCGCCCACGTAAGATAGGTCGAGACGCGCGCATCGCTCATGATCGGGAATAGGGCTTGCGCGTCTTCCCGAGCGATCGGCGCCATAGCGAGACGCCTACTCTCGAATGCGACCGTCGACGACTTCATGCAAATACGGAAGCATGACGCTCGAGATGAAGGCTCGATGGGTTTCCTTGCTTCCGTCCATCGCACGGAAGCTTCGTCGCAAGCACCTTCCTCCCCTCGAACCGAACAGAACCACACAAACGCGATACAATACGCCCGGTCGTACCGCTTCTCGCGAAAAGAGGAGACGGATCGACGAGCGACCAAGTCGCGCGTCGTGGCCTTTTGCGCTATCTGCGAGCAAACAGTTCCAAACTGGTTACCGCACCCGAATATTGGGCCAGGCAGCCCATTCATGATGAGGGTCGGAGCGGTAGGCTCCGATGTCAAAAATTATCTCTGCCCGCGATGCCAATGCAACGATCGGGACCGACATCTCTGGCTGTATATGCTTCGCTCCGGGGTCCTCAGTCAGGTGGGACGCGGATCGATTCTTCACATCGCTCCCGAGCGCCACATAGAGACGAAGCTCGCCGCGCTCGCGCCTGCGAGGTACGTCCTAGGCGATCTTTTTCCGCGCCAGGCCCACCATCAAAAAATCGATTGCGAAGACCTTCCGTTTGAAAATGAATCGTTCGATTTAATTATCAGCAACCACGTTCTCGAGCACGTGAGCCGCCCCGAAGCTGCCCTTGCCGAATTTTTTCGGTGCTTGAAACCCGACGGATATCTTATCGCGCAGACTCCATACGTTCCGGCTCTGAAGCGGACTTTCGAACTCGACGGTCCCAGCACGCCGGAGGATGCGGAGTTTTTTTACGGACAGGACGATCACGTTCGACTCTTCGGGCGCGACATCGTCGACTATTTTCACCAAGTCGGGTTCGCCGGATCGCTATTCCCTCACGAACAGGTACTCCCCGACGTCGATGCAACCGCTTTCGGATGCAATCGGCTCGAGCCGTTCTTTCTCTTCACGAAGCCGCTTACCTCAGAATAATACAGCGACGCGAAGACCCGACGAGAAGCCGCTCTCGGCGTTTAGCCCCGGCTACGTTTTGATTCGTCGACCCGCGCGGCGACCGCGGCTCGAGCTTCGTCGAGGGCTTCTTCATACTCAGGGGACAGGTATTTTCCGTTCTCTCCTCGGCCCGCAAGGGTGATGAATCGCTGTAATTCCGGAAATCGATCGACCGATGGAACGTACATCTCGTGGATGATGCGCGCGATGGAAGGAAGGTAGGTGTCGTCACCGATGTGCCCACGATCCGAGGCCCATCGAAGGAGGTACTCCCACTCGAATAGGCCGGCCGAGTACTGCGGACTTGCGCTGTTTGAAAATTGCCCCGAGTGATGCCGGAATGCGCCGCCGAAATACGATAGCCCCACGATTGGGAGCCCTCGATCGGAAATATTGGCATAGAGCGCCACGTCGCCGAGAAATTGCATCGGCCGTTCGTCGAGCGAAAAGGGGTGTGGGATCGATTGCAAGATCTCACGATCGAGAAGCACGTTGCCCGGCTCGCCGATGATGTTGCGCGACGTACCAACGACGCTTTTGAAAAACCGCGGCGCGTCCATGACGATCTCCTCACCGATCGGTGAGGGAATTTTTGCTTCCGTGACGTTCCCAAGCTCGTCGATATCGTAGCGAGCGTGGTAGGTCATTGCGGCATGTTCGCGCTTCGCGGCGTCCACGAGTCGCTCCAACGATCCGGGAAACATCATGTCGTCGTCTTGCGCGAATCGAATGTATCGCCCCTTCGCCTGCTTCAACAGAAAGTGTTGGTTCGCGCCAACCACCTGACGGATCGGATTGCTTCGATACCGTATTCGCGGATCTTGCCACTTCGAGAGGATCGATTGCACGGCGTCACCCGAAGAATCGTCGCCGACGAGCAACTCAAAGTCGGTAAAACTTTGCGCGAGGATACAGGCGACGCAAAGGTCGAGATAATCGGGTCGAAATGCCGGTAGCAATACGGAGACGACCGGACGACGTCCGTCATCGATCTCATAGCGAAACGGCACACCCCGATCGTTCGGCCGGCGTCCCTCCTCGGCCCCGAATCGCAAGTAATGATAAAACGGGTCTATTCCCGAGGCCACGACGTCGGGATAGGCTTCGCGATAGAAGGCGGTGTCGAAATCCGGATGCGGCGACCGGCCCTCGCGCGAACCTATGCGCAGATAGTGCGCGACGGGATCGAGGCCCGCCCGTACGAGGGCAGGCTGATCGCGTACGTAGTACGCCGGCTCGAATGCGTCGCGCACGACGCGGGCGACGGAATCGGTAACGGGACGAGGTTTTCGCTCTTCCATTGCTCCTCAGCGGGGCACCCACCGGCCGCCATGGACGCAGTAGATTGCAATTCCCTTTTTAGAGTACAGCCTTAGGGCCTCCGCCCTATCCCCCCTGCTTGCCCATTCCCGGTCGAAAAGACTTTACGAACCGAGCGCCAATGAGAGCGATTGCATGGCGCGATATCATCGGCACTTCGGGCTTGAGCGGGACCCCTTTCTGGATACCGCCGATCCATTTTTTTACTGCGAACTCGGCGCGTTGGCGAAGGCGCGGACGCGGCTCTCCGCCTCCGTCGATGCCTCGCGCGGTATGACGGTCGTCCTCGGCGAGCCCGGTACCGGCAAGACGAGCCTCTGCGCCGCCTTGGAGCAAGAGTTGCTCTCCGACGATGCGATCGTTCTCGGCAAGATTCTCGACCCCACCTTTGCGAGCGATACCGAGTTCTTGGTCGCCGTCGGCAAGGTCTTTGGGCTCGCGCTGCCGCCGCGTTCGAGCGCCGCGCTGAAAAATGCGCTCAAAAACTTTCTCTTCGAATCGGCGATCCTCGAAAAGCGCACGCTCGTCCTGATTATCGACGAAGCGCAGAACCTCAGCGATGCAAATCTCGAAGCGCTGCGCATGCTGCTGAACTATCAAGTCCCGGCGAAGAAACTCCTCAACATCCTCCTCTTCGGACAAAGCGAACTCGCGTTGCGAATCGAAGCGCGCGGGAACCTCGCCGATCGCGTCGACGGCTGGCTCCGGCTCGATCGCCTCGACGACGGCATGGCATCGGCGTTGCTCGATTACCGTCTCACGCGCGCCGGGCTGCCGCCCGGGCGAGCGGTCTTCTCGCCGGAGGCGCGCGAGGTGCTGATTCGCGCCGCCGCAGGTCTTCCGCGCCGCCTCACCATGCTCGCGCACTTAGCCATGGAGGAGGCTGCGGATCGCAGCGCTCCGCTCGTCCTCGAAGATCACGTGCGCAGCGCGCTCTTTGCCCGCGGGATCGAACTTCCCGTGACGCCCCCGCCGGCCGCCACGGCGCGTAACGCGCAGCACCACGAATCGTTCTTCGCGCGGCTCTTTCGGCGATTCGCCACGAAGTAGCCGACGATGGCGAAGCGCCCCGACTTCGAAGTGAGCGCCGACATGCGGCTGCTCGAACTCCAGCGTCAGGCCGCAGGAGCCCCGGTTCGCGAGACGCGCTGGGAACCGAGCGCCGCCGATCTCGAGGAGCTCGAAGATGCTCCCCAGGTCGCCGAGCCCCCAAGCGCACCCTCGACCGGAGCGGTGCTCCACCTCGCACTCGCCGCAGGCCCGGAACGCGGTCTCATTCCGGGGGCGCTCGTCAGCGTCACCATCGCGCTCTCGAACGACGGCGGCGTTCCCGCCGAAGGGATCGTGCTCTCTCTTCCGCTTCCGGCCGCCGCACGCTATCGGAGCGGCACCCTACAGCGTGACGGGCGCACGCTCGATGACGAGCGCGGCGAAGAACTCTTCGGTGAAGGGCTCGCGATCGGCGCGCTCGCTCCCGGCGAACGCTGCACGATCGCCTATCGCATCGAGGTCGGGGCGGGCGTCACCCCCTTGCTCCTGTTGCCGCACGCCCGCTCGCTCAATGCCGCCGTCATCGGCGCACGTCCCCTTCGCCTCGCACGCGGTAGCGCCGGAACGGCGTTCTCCAGCGCGGTGCGCAACGAACTCGCCGATCTTCCGGCAGCGGAGCCGAGCGAGGAAGAGTTGCCGATCTACGAACTCGACGAGGAAGAGCAACTCGAATACGAAGCGACCGCGGCCGCGCTCTCGAGCGCTGCACCGCCCTTCTCGCCGCCTGCGGAGCCCACGCCTCCCGAGCCCGCATCGCCGTCCGCATCCGCCCCCGCACCGGAGCCCTCAGCTGCGACTCCGCCCGCTCCCGCACCACGCACCGCACGCGAACCTGTTCCCGCACGCGAACCCGCTCCGCTCCCGCGCAGCGTCCCCGCGCTCCATCGTCGGCTCGACCGCGCGTCGGTCGCATTTTTCGAACGCTCCTTCGCCGCCGGGCGCGGTGCGACGCTCGTCGGGCACGCGCTCTTTGCTTCGGCGCTCGCGTGCGTTGATGGCGAAGAATCAGCGCTCCTCGCCCACCTCGATCGGCAAGCCGCGCTGCTCCACCGCATTACCCTCCACGCAAAACTTGGCCGCGCGGAGCGACTCGCTTCCTATGCAGGGGAGAGTTTCGTTCCCACGATCGCCGTCGATATGCCCCCGCCCGCCTCGGCAAAAGGCGAGATCGTCCTCACCTTGGAGATTACCGATGCCGTGCGCGAGCGCATTGCGAGCGCGATCGGTGGGGATCGCCCGTGGGATTTTCACCGCGCTCGTCGTCTCGAACTCGCGCTAATGGCCGAAGCGATCTCCGCAGGATATCCGAACGAGCGCGAAGCGGAGCTCGATCGCGAAGCACTCGCCGAGTACCGCGCACTCTGGCAGGCCGCTCTGCAGCGGCTCTTCGTCCGGGCGCGCCTCGAACCGAGCATCGCCGTCGTTCAGAGCGCCGACGCGGCCCTCGATACGGCGGCGCGGCGCGTCCTCGAACGCCTCAAGCGCACGAACGACGCGGGATAGCTTCCCGGTCCTTACTGCTGCGAATCGAGCCCGGCGCGGCGCGGCGGAATGGAGTTCGCACCGATGGAGCGCGCGTAGGCCTTAAATTTCACGAACGTCTTCAAACGCTCGCCGAGTTCTTCGTGATAGGCGCTCAAGCGCACGATCTGACGGTCTCGAATTGCGTGAATGCGTTCGAGCCGTTCGCGCACGAATGCATCGAAGGCTTCGTCGCGATCGAGATCGGCGCGTTCGAGCTCCTTCTCCAGCGAATGCGTGATGCGACGCGCGTTGCCGATCGCCGTGTCGAGACGCTCCCAATCGTGCTCTTGCAGCGCCGATTCCAACTCCGCACACGAACGTTCGAGCGCGCCGATTTCAGCGAGCGCCGCCGTGCGCGCGGGGCTATCCGACTGCGGCAAAACCACTGCTCGCCGTCGGCTCGCTCGCGTCGCTCTCGTTTCGCTGCATCGCCTTAAACTGCGAGACCGCCTCGGCCCAGGTTTTGCGATAATCGATAAAGTCCGGGAGCAAGCGTTCGACGCGCACGACGTCCTTCTGCATGTTCGCCATCACGAGTTCGTGATGCCAGAATTCATAGACGCGAAAGAGATTGGTCGCAAGGTCGCCGCCGATCTCCATGTCGAGCGCGCCCATCAACACGGCGAGGGCGCGCTGCGCGCGAAGGAGCGCGCGGTGAATCCCTTCGATGTCGCCGACGTCGGCGTGCATTTTCTCAACCGCCTGCTGCGCCGATACCACCAAGATATCGAAGACGCGCACGATCAGGTCTTCTTTCGAAGCCGTCAGGATCGCCGTTTCGACGTACTTGTCGTTTGCCGAACGCGTCACGTTCCGGTCCGGTCCCTAGCTTCCCGAACTCGAGCCGTTAAAGAATCCGGCGAGCTGCGATTGCAGCGATTGATACTGCGCTAGCGTCGCCTCGGTCTGAACGAACTCTTGCCGCAACGTGTTCGCTTGTTGATTGGCGTTATCTTGAATCTGCGAGACCTGCGATTGGAGCTGGGTGATCTGATTCGTATTTTGGTTCTGGAAGGTCTGCAATAACGAGACCGGGGGGACGGTCCCGACGATGCCGTTATTTAGTAATGTCGGCAAGCCGGTTGCGTAGGTAAGGTAGGAACCGAGTTGGTTGGTCAGGCCTTGTGCGCCATTGAGGAGATCTTGAACTGCATTTGGGTTGGCTGCCAATGCGGTGTCGAGTTGTGTAACGTTGAGAGGCTGCAACGTGCCGTCGGTACCTTGGAAGGTCGTCGTATTGACGGCCTGCTGTCCGGTCGATCCCGGCTGCGTCGCCTGGCTATTGTACGAAAGTTGCGAGAACGCGCTGCTGGTCTGGAGCCCGATCTGCGAGAGCGAATTATAGCCCCCGAACGATCCACTGCCCAAGAAGCCGCTGACGATATTGGTCAGTTGGTCCTTCAGGTTCGTAACGCTGTCGACTCCGAAAAGAATACCGCCGCCGACCGCCGGTGCCACCTGCCCCGGTAGGGCCGTTCCCTGCGCGGCCTGCAGGACGATCGGCGCTTGCGTCGCGCTGTTGATCTCGCTCACGGCGGAGTTGTACGCCGAGACGAAGGTGTTGAGCGCGTTCACCAACTGCGAGTTATCCTGCGCCACCGTCACCGTAAATTGGGAGGTGGTGTTTCCCGTCAGCTGTAGCGAGACGCCCGGGATCGCGGTGGTCACCGTGTTGCTGTTGCTATAGTACGTCGTCGATCCGCCCGAGGGATTCGCAACGACGACTTGCGATTGCTGCCCAACCGTCGTCGTCGCCCCCGCCGCGGTGGTGAGCCCGACTGCGGTGAGGAAATTGCTGGTATCGCTCGAGGAGCCGACGATGATCGACTGCGCCCCGCTGCTCTTGTTCGTCAGCGAGATCCCGCCGGTCTGCGCGTTGTACGTCGCGACGACGCCGGCATTACTCGCATTGATTTTTGCCAGCACCGATGCGAGATTGTCGCCCGAGGCCGAGACGCTGATCGAAACGCCGTTGATGGTAAAGTTCCCGCTAGTAACCGGCGTAACGAAGCCCGCATCCGTACCGGTCGAATCGAACGCGACCGCCTGGTTGATGCCGCCGACTCCGGCGGTCCCGGTAACGCCGGTGGTGGGCCCGGCATTGTTGATC
>JAJXXM010000244.1 GCA_021781095.1 bacterium | reverse complement strand
AACATCGATTGGATGTTCCAAGCCTCGATCAGCAATTATCCGGTCATCAAAACGATACCGGGAATCGATATCCGTTGGATGAGCGCGAATGGTTTCTCCGGCATCTACGTCAACACGCAGCGCCCATTCCTCAAGAGCCTGCGCGTTCGGCAAGCGGTCGCCGCAGCGATCGACAAACAGCGCATCATTAATACGCTCACGTTCGGACAGGAAACGAAGGCGATCGCCGACGTTCCGCCCTTCATGTGGTCGTACGATCCTAACGTCAAGGCGATCTCCTACGATCCGGCCAAGGCGCGCGCGTTGCTCGACGCCGCCGGTTGGAAGGTTGGCCCGGGCGGTATCCGCGTGAAGAACGGGCAAAAACTCGAACTCGTTCTGGTGACCGATAACTCCAACGCCACGCGCGTCAAGAAGAGCGTCATCATCCAGGCGATGCTCCGGAAAGTCGGCATCGCGGTGCAAGTGAAATACTTTGCCGGCGACGTGCTCTTCGCACCGGCGAGCGTCGGCGGCATCCTTCAGGGCGGAAAATTCGATCTCGCGTTAGCGGGATGGTATGCGGGCATCGATCCCGACGACTCGACGCAAACGACCTGCGCGAACGTCGCACCGGCCGGTTACAACTACTCGCGTTATTGCAACCCGAAGATGGAGGCGTTACAGAAGATCGCCCTGACTTCGTATGACCGCGCGACGCGGAAGAAAGCCTACGCGAAGATCCAACAGCTCTTGGCGACAGACGTACCGATGATTTATCTCTACTATGAACGCCAGATGGAGCCGATCAGCTCGTCGTTCAAAGGCTTCGCCCCGAATCACGTGGTCGAGAGCTGGAACTCGTGGCAATGGAGCATCTAGGGCACCCCGGCGAATCGGTCGTACCACCGGGCGATATCGCCTGGTTGCGTAAAACGATCGTCGAACGCGCGCTCACCCGAGGGGATTACCAACTCTCGGGGGGCGTGCGCAGCGATTACTATATCGACAAGTTCCGCCTCTTCAGCGACCCGGTGGTGTTGCGGCGCATCGCGCGCCTCTTCACCCCGGTGATCGCGCACCTCCGCCCCGACGTCATCGGCGGAACCGAGCTCGGCGGTGTCGTGATCGCCACCGCAGTCTCGCAGCTCACCGGCTTGCCAATGCTCGCCGTACGCAAACAACCCAAAGGCTACGGCGCCTTCCCCGACGAGTTCGTCGAAGGAGCGTATGCGCCGGGGCAGCACGTGCTGTTGCTTGAGGATGTTATCACCAACGCGACTGAGCTGATCGCGGCAAAGGCGCGGCTCGAAGCGCTCGGCCTCCAGGTAACGCCCTATGCCGTCGTCAGCCGCGGGCTCGCGCCGATCAATTCCTTGATCGCGTTCTCGCTACCACGCGGCGACGCGAAGACCGACAACTAGCCTCCGCTAAACGCGGAACTCGTTCCCGTCATCGGCGATGGTCACGCGCCCGCCGAAGACGCGGGCAGCGGCATCGTGCATATCGTCGGGATTCACTTTGCTTCCGTAGTGGGTGAGCAAGAGATGGTGTGCGCCGGCGCGTTCGGCCATCTCGGCGGCTTCGGTCGCAGTCGCGTGGCCGCGCATCCCTTTTTCGGGGGTTAAACCGAGCGTCGCTTCACAGATAAAGAGATCGCAATCCTCGGCATGCTTGATCACGTGGTCGCAGGGAGCGGTATCGGCGGAGTACGTGAGCACTCGGTCGTTGTATTCGACGCGCATCGCATAACAATCGATGTAATGGATCGTCTTGGTGAAGGTGATGCGCATATCGTTGATGTGCAACGGCTCCTCGGGATTATATTCCTTGACGTCAAAGACGTCGTCGAGAAAATCCCCCGGTCCCTCCGAGGCAAACGCTCCGCAGAGCGAGCGCAACATCTCGGTGCCGTTGGGCGGCAACCAGAGCGGCAGGCGTTCTTCGCGAAATTCAGGGCCGTACTTCAGGCCGTACCGCAACGGAATCAGATCGACGAAGTGATCGGCATGCATGTGCGATATCAACATCGCATCGATCTTCGGATACGCGACGGCGCCGCGCAAACGCGGCAGCGCACCGGTACCGAAATCCATGATGATCGAGGTTTCGTTACTCTGCAGCAAATAACAACTACAGGCGCGCCACGCCCGCGGAACCGAGTCGCTCGACCCCAAAATGCGTAAGCGCAGGTGGTCGTTACTCACGATATCGCCGCCAGCACTTCTTCTGCGTGTCCGTCAACCGAGACGTTCGGCCAAGCCGCGACGACTTTTCCGCTCTCGTCAAAAAGAAACGTCGCACGCGCGACGCCGATCCGTTTCTTTCCGTACATATTCTTTTCAATCAAAACCCCGCAGGCATTGCAGAGTTCCGACTCCGTATCGGAGAGCAGCGCGAACGGAATCTTATATTTCGCTTTGAATTTTTGGTGCGAGGCGACCGGATCGCGCGAGACGCCGACGATGCGCGCGCCTTTGCGTTCGTATGCGCGATAGAGATCGCGGAACTGCGAGGCCTCGGTGGTGCAGCCCGGCGTGTCGTCTTTGGGATAGAAATACAGCACGAGGGGTGCGCCAAGCAGGCTGGCAGTATGAACGGCCCGGCCTTCATCATCGAGGAGCGTCACCTGCGGCAACGTGTCGCCGACTCCGATCATGCACTATCCTTTCCTACCCCTACGATAAACTGATCGAGGGGTACCATGAAGAGGAGCCGGTCGCCCGGTTCGACCTCCCCGCGAAAGTTGTGGATTGAGAGCGCCATTCCTTTGCCGCGGGCCGACTCCCGCCAGACAAAAAGCGGGACCCAACGGATCTCTTCGCCCCGCGCGATCAGGTCGGGCGGCGACGGCGGCGGAAGGTTTTCGGCACCTTGTAAACGCTCGGCGAGTTGATAGGTCGCGAGCCCCGAACCATCGGGGCGCGGCACCTCGAAACGACCGCGCGTCGATTCGAAGCGGGCGAGCCCAGCGATCGTCGCCGCCGTTAATTCGCTTGTTGAAAAGGATGCAATGCCGAAATGCCGTTGGATCGATTCTCCAAACGAGCGGTCATCGACACGCAGCACCACATGCAACGGCGTCTCCGCGGGCGAGCGCGAACGCGCCCCCAACGCTGCTTCGAGATTGCCGGTATCGCTGTTGGTAACGCCGACGAGCGCCTTTGCCCGCTCCGGCGAACTAAAGGCGATCGTTTCGTCGTTGGTAACGTCGCCGGTTAAGAGATCGACTTTATGATCGCGCGCGAGTTCGATCAGCATCGTGTCGGGATTTTTTTCGATCACGACGACCTCTTCGCCCAATTCTCGAAGATAATCGATGACGAGCGACCCGACGTTCCCCGAACCGCACACGATCACGTGCCCCGAACGGTGAATTTGCCGCAATCCGCGCAAGCGGCGAATCTGTGCGGCATTGAGCGTCGAGGTGATCGTTGCCGTAAAGACCGCAAAAACGAAGATGCCGGTCAACATCGCCAGCATCGCGACCGAGAGTGCGAGCGCGGTCGGCGTAGAGAGCGCTCCCGTGGTGCAATTCACGCAAGGCGTAATATCGCCATAGCCGACGGTCGTCATCGTCGTGACGACGTAGTAGATCGCGACGATCGGGTTGAGTTTGAGAACGAAGCTGAAAAAAATCGAAAAGAAAACGAATAATGCAAAGCTGACGATGGTAACGGCGCGCAAAATCGGTTCGGTGCGGCGAATCCCGGTGGCGACGTCGCCGAGCACTCCGCGCAAGCGTTCGCTGAGACGCCACGGACGGCGCTCGCGGAATTCGGCGGCGCTCCGCTTGAGCGCGCGCATTGCTCCGAAGACCACCAGCCGATCCTCAGGCAACAACTTGCGCGCGATAAGCGCGGCATTTGCAGCCGCGCGATCGCCGGCGCAGAGATAGGGATGCTCGCCGTTCACCGAGACGATCCGCGCGTTGATGCGCCGCTCGGCCTGATCGACCGCGAGACCCGCAATGCCGAATTCCGCTGCAGTTAGC
>JAJXXM010000240.1 GCA_021781095.1 bacterium | reverse complement strand
GGCTTCGATATACTCATCGTCGGCGGACTCACCGATGACGGCAGCACCGGTGCGGTGCCCGGCGCGCTCGCGGAGTTTCTTGGGGTTCCCTGCCTGACGAACGTGCGGAAGATCGATATCGCCGACGGAAAGCTGCGCGTCGAACGCGAGACCGACGGCGGCTATCAAGAAGTGACCGGTGCATTACCGATGCTCGTCACCACGGCGTTGACCATCGGCGAACCGCGTTACCCGTCGCTCAAAGGCATCATGGGCGCGAAGAAAAAGCCGATCGAGATGTTGAGCGTCGGCGAACTCGGCGCCGCCGATAGCGTCGGCTCGGCCGGTTCGAAGACGGAGTTGCTCTCCTTTGCGCCGCCGCCGGCGCGCGGCGCGGGGAAAATCGTCAAGCCCGAAGATCCCGCCGCCGGAGCAGCGACGATTCTTGCCTTCCTTCAAGAGAAAAAGTTGGTGTAATGAAAAACGTCATCGTTTACGTCGAACAGAAGAAGGGCGCGACCCGCAAGGTCACCTTCGAAATGCTGACCGAAGCGCGGAAGATCGCCGACGCACTCGGCGGACGTGCCGTTGCCGTCGTGCTCGGTGCCGGTGCGGCGCAGGTTGCCGAACAGGTCAAGAGCTATCCGGTCGACGCGGTGCAGGTCGTCGAAGATCCCGCGGTCGACACCTATTTGCTCGATCCGATCGTGCAGTATCTCGAACTTGCGGCAAAGAGCGTCGGCCCGTCGCTGCTGCTCATTCCCAACACGCTTTCGGGAAGAGATCTCGCCGGTCGGCTCGTCGCCCGTTTGAACGCCGGTATCGCAGCCGACGTCACCGAGATTACCGCAACCAACGGTCGTGTTGAATGCGTCTCGCCGAAACTCGGCGGCGCACTCGTCACGCACTGCGTCTTGCGCGCAGGCGATTACGGCATTGCGACGATTCGCCCGGGTGCCTTCGCCGCCGTTGCCGGCGGAAGCGGCGCTGCGATCGAACGACAGGATGCGCGCAGTGCGAGCTATCCCCTCACCATCGAACGCGATGTCGAAGAAGGCACCGGCGAGATGGCGCTCGAGGAAGCGCCGGTCGTTATCGCCGGCGGGCGCGGCATGGGCGGCGCAGAGCCGTTCACCAATATGCTCAAGCCGCTCGCCGATGCATTCGGCGGTGCAGTCGGCGCGTCGCGCGCCGCAGCTGATGCCGGATGGGTGAGTTACAGCTTGCAGATCGGACAGACCGGCAAGACGGTAAGCCCGCCGCTCTATATCGCCGTCGGTATCTCCGGTGCGATCCAGCATAAGGTCGGTATGCGCGCGTCGGGAACGATTGTCGCGATCAATAAAGACGAGACGGCGCCGATCGCCGAGTTCGCTGATCTCACCGTCGTCGGCGATGCGTTCACGATTGTCCCCGAACTGACGAAACTCGTAACGGCGGCGAAGCAGTGAGGCGTCTGCGGCTCGCAGCGCTCGTCGCGCTCTTCCTCGGTGCGCTCGTACTCGCGGGCACACCGCAGGCGAGCGCTGGGCTTTTCGGCCATAAAAAAGCGGCCGCAACACCATCGCCCTCACCCTCGGCATTGCCGACCGCAACGCCCGAACCGCCAAGCATCGCGATTCCACGCCTGAAGGCGCGCCTGAAGGCGCACCCGACCGATCGGCAAGCCGCGCTCGAACTCGCCGGCGTCTATCTCAGCGTCGGTAAGGGCGAACGAGCGCTCTCGCTGACGCAACAACTTCTCCAGGCCGGAAATAAAGACGCCCAAATTTATTATCTCGACGGATACGCGCAGGAACTCGTCGGAAATTCCGGAGCGGCACTCGCCGATTTCCAAAGCGCCTCCGATCTCGACCCCACCAACGTCGGCATCCTCTCGCAACTCGCCGATCTCTACGCGCGTAGCGGAAAGTTTAATCTCGCCATTCGCGTTGCAAAACGCGCCATTGTGTTCCATAAAAAGGACGGGCAGGCGTACGTCGCGCTGGGTGCCGTTTACGCCGAACAGCAGAAATACGATAAAGCGCTCGCCGAGTTTGCGATCGCGCAAAAGTTTTCGCCGAAAGATCCGACGCCGTCACTTCAAATCGCGCGCATCTACGTTCAGCAAAAGCAGATACCGAAGGCACTCGTCGCGATCCACCAGGCGCTCGCGATCTCTCCGGGCGATCTCGATCTGTTACTCTTCCGTGCCTCGCTTTATGCCGCCGAGCATAACGATGCAAAGACGGTCTTAGCGTTCGACGATGCCGAGTACGCAGCGACGAACGAGGACGATCGCGTCAAAGTGCTGATGGAGAAAGCGACCTACTTTGTCGGGGAGAAAAAATTTCCGCAAGCGCTGGCGATTTTTCAAAAGGCGCTAAAAGAATTTCCGAATAACGCGGTCGCACATGGCGCCGTCGGCGATTACTACGCGCAGCAGAAGGATATGAAGGATGCGCGTGCCCAGTGGCTCGCGGCCCTGAAGCTCGATCCGCATAACCCTGCCGTGCTCGCTCGTCTCTCGCAAGATGCGCTCTCGCGGCACAAGGTCGCCGAGGCGACGACCTACCTGGCGCAGTTGGTGAAGGTCCGCCCGTCGGCGCAGAGTTTCGCGATGCTCGGGCAGCTCTATTTCTACCGTCGACTCTACAGCAAGGCGCGCGTTGCCTGCGAGCAGAGTTTTGAAGCGGATCGTCAGCCCGATACCTTAGGGTGCATCGCGAGCGCCGATTACCACCTCCACAACTACGGCGAAGCAGCGAAGATCTTCGATTCGCTTGACGTCAACGCACCGGGTTTCCTCGACCATCAGCCCGATATGTTGATGGTGGCAGCGCAGACCTACGCGCATAACAACGAAAGACCGAAAGCGATTCTTGCATATCGTCGCGTCCTTCGCGTCGTTGCCCGTAACTCCGCAGCGTACCATCGCGCGATCGACGCTCTTCGATCGCTCTCGAAAAAGCCCGCCGACCGCCGGTAGGATGACAGCGCTCCGAGCGTGAGAGTCGTCACCGACATCACCCTCGGAGCTCACCTGCGCGGAAGCACGCATCCCGAGTCTCCGGAGCGCGTCGAGCGCGTTGCCGCGGAACTGCGCGCGCATTCGGGGATCATCGTCGTCGAAGAGTCGTTTGCCGCCGACGACGCGACACTCGCACTCGTCCATCCGCAAAGCTACATCGATCTCGTCGCGCGTGAATGCGAGGCCGTAGAGGGCTATGGGGCGCTCTCGACCGGTGACGTCCTCGTTGATGCAGATTCCCTTTCCGTGGCGCGACACGCGGTCGGTGGCGTGCTGCGGGCCTTCGAGGAGACGCAGCGCGATGCTGCGCCGCGTTTTGCCCTGGTGCGCCCGCCGGGACACCATGCCGAGCCGGCGCGTGGCATGGGCTTCTGTCTGTTCAACAACGTCGGCATTCTCGCGCGTCATATTCGCGCGAGCACCGGCGCGCGCGTGGCGATTCTCGATATCGATTACCATCACGGAAATGGATCGCAGGCGCTTGTCGGCGACGGGATTTCGTATTGCTCCTCGCACGCTTGGCCGGCGTATCCGGGGAGCGGCGGCCCGCAGGAGCAAGCGCGCACCGCGAGCGGCGATATGCTGCTCAATCTCCCGATCGATCCGCGCGGCATTTCGACCGAAGGCTTCGTTGCGCTCTGGGAGCGCGTAGCGGGTATCGTGGAACGCCGCCTTCGCCCCGATGCGATCGTTGTAAGCGCGGGCTTCGATTACGTGCGCGGTGACCCCGTCGGCGATCTCGGTGTCGAACGGAGTGCCGCGCGTTCGCTCGCGCGCATCTTCGCGCAACTTGCAGGAAGCCTCGGGGTGCCCTTACTCTACGTGCTCGAAGGCGGCTACGATATCGCCAATATCGTCGGATCGATCGTTGAAATCGCCGCGGTGCACGACCGTGGCGAGGCCGGGAGAAGCGATGCGGCAGCAGGCGCGATTCCCATCCATCTCCGGGAGATTCTCGAAGGAGCCGAGCAGTCGCGTTGAGGTGCCGGGT
>JAJXXM010000216.1 GCA_021781095.1 bacterium | reverse complement strand
CCGGTGACTTCGCCGTTGATGCCGGGATAGCGGAACGTGTAGAACCACTGGTGCCCGATCGATTCGACGACCAGGCCCGCGGGCGTCGACGCCGACGCGATTTGAATCGGGAACCAAACGCGAACGCTCACCCAAGAAATCAGGATGACCGCAATCGTCGGAAGAACCGTCCACCAGAGTTCGAGCTTATGGTTGTCGTGAATCTGCACGCCGAGCGCGTCGGGCGGATCGTCCTTGCGAGCGCGGAAGACGATCGAGAAAAAGATCGCGTAGCCGAGGATGTAGATGAAGAGCGCGATGCCGACCGCGAGGAAAACGCGGAAGAGCTCGTCGATCTGCGTCGCGACGGTCACCGCCGTCGGCATCCAACGCGAGAGCGGCGTTACGGCCCAGAAATAGATATTTGCAATCGCAAGCAACGTGAGGAGGCCCGTAAACGGCCAAAAGCCCGGACCGAGGCCCTTCACGCTGGACTCTTTCTCAACCACCGGTAATCCTTTCACGACGCATCATTCGGAGAAGCGCTTCTCCGGATATTCCCAACTCGTTCCCAACTATAGAAAGAGCGAGCGGCTCCCGCACCGACTTTAGAAGTCGAAGCCCTTCCGCCGCTTACTTCTTCAGGGCCGCCGCGAACTCCCCGACACGGGCGGCGATACCGGTGAGTGCCGTCCCGACGACGACGGCATCGGCGCCCGCTCGCAGAGCACCTTCTCCTGCTTCGGGGCTCCCGATCCCGCCTTCGCAGATCGTAAAGCCGCCGAGCTTAGCGATGCGCGCGACGAGATCGAGCGCCGGAAGGGGCGTCCCGCTGGTAGCGGCCGTGTACCCGCAGAGCGTCGTGGCGAGCAGGTCGGCGCCGACTGCGTGCGCCGCGCGCGCATCCTCGATCGTCGCGCAGTCGGCCATCGCCGCGCGCGAGGCGGCGTGGATCGCAGCGAGGATCCGTTCGAGCGTCGTGCCCTCGGGGCGCGCGCGAAGGGTCGCGTCGAACGCAACGATCTCGGCGCCGGCCTCGATGATCTCCTCGACCTCGCGAAGCGTCGGCGTGATGTAGGGCTCGAATCCCGGATACTCGCGCTTTACGAGACCGATGACGGGGAGGGCGGACCTTGCCTTCACGGCACGAATATGCGGCGCGCTCTGAATGCGGAGCCCGACGGCGCCACCCTCCTGCGCTGCGAGCGCGAGCGCGGCGATCGTGGCCGTGTCGTCGAGCGCGCTACCGGGTTTCGCTTGCACCGAAACGATCAGGCCGCCACGAAGCGATGCGAGCGAGATCATCGCTCCACGAACTCCGGCGCGGGGAGCCCCACCTGAAGGAAAGCGAGCAGCGCGGCGCCGAGCGGCGCGTCGTAGATCGGCGCCCGGAGGCGCGCCCCAGGTAGCTGCCCGTGCAGGGCGGCGCGGAGCGCGCGTTCGAAGGTCGCGTTCTCCGCGAGGCCGCCGAGCACGGCGAGATCGGGGGTTCGCAGCCGTGCGAGCCGTGCCGCGGCACGAATTTCCTCCGCGAGCGCGAGCGCGTGAGCGCGCAAAATACCGCGCGCGCCCCGGTCACCCCGCCGCGCTAGCGCGAGCAGGAGCGGCGCGAACGCTGCGAGCTCCGAACGCGCGATCGCACCGCTATAAAAAGCCTGGACGCACGCGGTCGCCGTTCGACCGAAGGAGCGTTCGAGCACGCCGCGTAGTGCGGTTTCGCGCCGCTCGTCCTCGGCGATCGCCGCGGCGCTCAGCGCGTCGCGCGCGAGCCCGAACGCCGAGCCCGCGTCGCCGAAAAGATAGCCGTGCCCGCCGACTCGCAGCTCGCTTCCGTCGCGTGCGCGCGCGCGAACGACCGATCCGGTCCCGGCGATCGCCACGATTCCCGGCGCACCGGCGTGCGCTCCGGCGAGTGCGATCTCCGCATCGTGCGTGTAGCGCAGGCGGCGCGCGCGAATGCGCGGCCGACGCCCCCGCAGCGCTCCTTCGAATCCGCTGATGCCGACGACGACGCTCTCGAAGCGCGTCGAAGCCGGAAGACGGGCGCGCCGCAGCGCCGCCGCGAGCGTGCCTTCGACGGCATCGCGCAGGCGCGTCGAAGCGCTTCCGAGCCCGAGTTCGTCGCCGGGCGCCCCGCTCGCGCGCGCGATCGCGTTGCCCGCGTCGTCGACGATCGCGGCTTTCGTCGCACTCTGCCCGACATCGATTCCCGCGAAAAAACGCATCGGCTCGTCAGTCGAGCGAGAGCAACGATCGCGCGTATTCGTTCGCGGCGAATTCACGCGCGGCGCGATTTTCGAGCCGCGCGACGTCGCCGACGCGCTCGCGGTGATGGTAGAGTTCGTGGCCGACGGCGAGCGAAATAAATTCACCGAGTTCGCCCGATGCCAGGTGCTCGGCGATCCGCAGATTGACGCGAATCGTCGGGCCCTGCGGATCGTACTCGGAGCGTAGTTCGTCGACACCCCATTCACCGAGATCGGCAAACTCAACGGCGACTCCGAGCGCGCGCGCGCGACGTAATGCTTCACTCATTCTTTACGATCCCCCAAGTCCACTCCATCGGTTTGCAAGGCAGCGCGCAGCACGGAGATATCGATATCCCCGACCGGGCGCGCGCTCTTCTTCGCTAATGCCGCCGCAGTTCCGGCTGCCTGACCGAGCGTCATCACCGTCGGCGTTAAACGCGTCGAGGCTAATGCTTCGTGCGTCGTCGATATGCAACGCCCGGCGACGACGAGCCCCGCGACGCGCTCGGGGATCATGCAACGAAACGGAATTTCGTAGGCCCTTCCTTCGGGAATGCGATGCGTTACCGTTCCGGCTCCCGACGGATCGTGAATGTCGATCGGATAGGCGCTCCGCGCGACCGCATCGTCGAAATGCCTTGCCGACACGACGTCGTCGCGCGTGAGCGTGTACCGGCCGACGATACGCCGCGATTCGCGAATGCCGACTTGCGTGCCGCTGGCGAGAATGCGCGCCCGTTCGAAACCGGGAACGTACGTATTGAAGAAATGAATGAGTTCGGATGCCTGACGGCGCGCTTCGATCTCGGCGCGCGTGAGATCGAATGCGTCGAGCGGATCGACGTCGAGCACGCGCGACATGTTCACCGTCATCTCGTCGGGATAGGGCGAGGCGAAGAGCGAGACGATATCGCGCGGAATCGTGACGTCGCCGCGGGCGCGCGCGAGATTCCAGAGCTCCCAGAGCCCAGCGACCGCCGAGAGATTTTCGGGGCGCAGATCTTCCACCGGCAACGAGCTGCGCACCTGATCGGGATGCGCGCGTAGGTACGCCGCGAGCGCGTCGGCGTCGACCGGCCCGATGCGCAGCATCAGGCTCGCCGGCTGCACGCGGCCGCGCGCATCCCCACGCTCCGTCGCCGCGCCCGCGGAGTGCGCGACCAGTGCGTCGGCGGTCGCATCGACGATCGTCGTTCCGAAAAATTCGAGCTCGCCGCCGATCGTCGCGACGCGCACGCCGACGACGCGCGATCCTTCGCAGATCGCCGAAAGGAACCAGGCGTGTAAGAGGAGGGTGACGCCCGCCTCGGCCATCATCTCGAAGAGCAGCGCTTTATGAAGTTCGGGATCGAAGGGCGTGATCGTTGCGACGTAATCCGAACTGTCGTGGAGATGTCCCGGCGAGCCGCCGACCGCGCGGAGGCGCTCGACGATCTCCTGAGCGATGCCGCCGACGATGCGGGTCGCGCCGGAGTGGAAGGTCATCCAAGGGCCGACCATCGCCGCGGTCGCGGTCCCGCCGAGAAAGCCGTACCGTTCGATCAGCAGGGTTCGTGCGCCGTGGCGGGCAGCGGCGATTGCGGCGGCACACCCGGCGTTTCCGCCGCCGACGACGATCGTGTCGTAGCGCTCCATCGTTCCGGATGTTCCCACCCCGAGGCACGCTCCCTGGTGCGCCCGATGGCGCCGGCGCCCAAAACAAGGTCAAAGCGCCTCGAACGGGTATTGAGGGCCTTCATGCTGCTACAACGAGTCAAGCCGCTCTCGCGCCTTTTGGCGGAGGCCGGCGATCAAAAAACCGCCCTGAAGAAAACGCTCGGTCCGGGTGCGCTGACGGCGATGGGAATCGGCGCCATTATCGGCACCGGGATCTTCGTGCTCACCGGCGTCGCCGCCGCAAAATACTCCGGCCCGGCGCTCACCGTCTCGTTTATAATCGCCGGTATCGTGAGCGCTTTTGCCGCGCTCTGTTACTCCGAGGTCGCCAGCCGCGTCCCGATCGCCGGAAGCGCGTACACCTTCGCGTACGCATCGCTCGGTGAATTCGTGGCCTGGATTATCGGCTGGGATCTCGTTCTGGAATACGCGCTCGGCGCCGCCACCGTCAGCATCGGCTGGTCGGGGTATTTTACGAATTTTCTCAGTCACTTCGGCATCAATATCCCCGCTGCGTGGCAGCATAACTACTGGGATACCGGGCCGTCGGGTGAAGCGATTCACGGCATCATGAATTTGCCGGCCTTCCTCATCATTTGCCTCATCGGCGTCCTGTTGATTCGCGGAACGCGCGAGTCCGCACTCGTGAACGCAATCATCGTGACGGTGAAGGTCGCCATCGTGCTCTTCTTTATCGGCGTCGGCTTCGCACACGTCAACACCGGCAACTGGGTTCCGTATTTCCCGTTCGGCTGGGGCGGAACGCTCTTCGGCGCGTTCTTCGTGTTCTTCGCCTATATCGGTTTCGATGCGGTTTCGACCGCCGCCGAGGAAGCGAAAAATCCGCAACGCGATATGCCGATCGCCATCATCGGGAGCCTCGCCATCTGCACGGTGCTCTACATCATCGTTGCGGCGATTCTCACCGGCATGGTGCGTTACACCCACCTCAACGTTCCGCAGCCCGTCGCCTACGCGGTCGAGCACGTCGGCCTTCCCGGCTGGATGAGCCTCGTCATCTCGATCGGTGCGATCGCCGGCCTCACGACGGTGCTGCTGGTGATGATGTACGGCCAGACCCGCGTCTTCTTTGCGATGTCGCGCGACGGCTTGCTCCCCGCGGTCTTCTCAAAGGTGCACCCGACGCTGCGGACGCCCGCGACCTCGACGGCGATGTTCACCATCTTCATCGCGCTCATCGCGGCCTTCACGCCGATCTCGGTGGTCGGCTCGCTGACGAATATGGGAACGCTCGCAGCATTCGTGCTGGTATCGATCTCGGTACCGATCCTGCGCAAGCTCTATCCGGAGGCGAAAGGATTCTCGGTGCCGTTCGGTCCGTACGTCATTCCGATCACCTCGGCGATCCTCGCCACGCTCCTGCTCTTAGCACCCTTCGTCGACACGACCGTGCCGCGAATTTTGGGGCTTCCGCTGCCGTGGTTCGGGTTCGTCGTGTGGCTCATCATCGGCCTTGCCGTGTACTTCCTCTACGGCCGTTCGCATAGCCACGTCGGCATCAACGAAGGGGCGGCGACGAAAACCTAACCCTCGGAATACCGTTTCGTGCGCGCCGGGCTAGAGTTGCTCGGCGCGCACGAACACCAACGTGACGCGCTCGTTCTCCTCGCAGCCGCGAAGCTCGTCGAGTAAGAGCGCCACGATGCGTTCGGCATCGGCGAAACCCCGCAACTCCGATATTCGGCCGCGGCGCAGCGCGTAGAGTTCGGGCAGACGCCGCCCGACGTCGCCGAAACGCGTCACCGCCTCGATTCCCTCGCGAGCGTGCCGCTCTACCGTAGCGACGCGCGCACGCACGATTCGTGTAAACGGCGTCGAGAGTCGCACCACTCCGCTCGTATCGACGACGCGCAGATTGCGCTCGTGCCGAAAGCCCTGCAACTCCTCACTCACCTCGATCCGTTCGAGCGCTTCGACGGCAACGCCGAGGCTCGATGCCGCCGTGCGCGCGCACGCGACGGAGTCGACCCGCGCCCGCGCCGCGACGGCGCCGCCGACGGCACCACCCGCAGTTGCGAGGACGCGATTGCGGATCGGGTCGATCGAGATATCGACCTCGATGCTCGCCGGATCGGCTCCACTTTCGATCGCGCGATCGCTCACTTCGCGGCGCAGACGCGCGAGTTGTTCGACGCTGGGATCGACGATCTGCCGTTCGATGCTGTCGCGCACCAGCGCGAGCGCGACCCCAACCGGAGAGATGACTTCATGATCGCGGGCGATACGCACGCGCAGGTTCATCGTGCGCGCGAGGTGCGGAACGATCGCGCGCGCCGCGCCGCCGCCGCCGACGAGTTCGAGCAGACGTTCGTCGAGCCCGTACTCCGCGATCAGCGCGCGAATGGTCGGAACGATGCCGGCGATCGCGCGGTCGAGAATCGCGCGCGCGAGCGCTTCGGGCTCGGTGCCGCGCGCCGCCGCGATGAGAGCGAAGGCCCGGCGTAGCGCCTCGTCGTTGCCGCGCCCGAACGCCGTGTCGGGAACGTCGCCGAGCAGATTCGCCGCACAGGTCGGCGTTAACGCGATGTCGCGCCCGTCGGCTGCGCGCAGCGCAAGAATATCGCCGTCGGCGACGCGCGCCTCGCGAAGATCCTCGGGGCTGCAGAACGCCGCATAGCGATAGCCGGCGATGTGCGCGCTGCGCGGCCCGACCGCGAGGATGCCGGCCGCGTTCGCGCGCACGAGGCTCCCGCCGGCTATTCCTAACGTGCGCACGTCGAGCGTCCGCAGCAACAGACGGTGCGCGCCGATGCGACCGGGGCGCATCTGCGCGCGCCCGCTCCGTATCACCGAACAGTCCGAACTCGTGCCGCCGACTTCGATAAAGACGGCATCGGTGACGTTCTCGTGCAGCAGCGCGCCCGCGAGCCCCGCCGCCGGCCCGGAGAGTAAGGTTGCCAGCGGGCGCCGTTCGATCTCGCCGATCGACATCACGCCGCCGTCGCTGCGCATCACCATCAACGGTGCGGTAATTCCCGCCGCGTGAAGCGCGCGCTCGGTGCTTCGCGCCGCGCGCAGCATCCGTGGAAGCAGGGCGGCGTTCAGCGCCGCGGTTCGCGTGCGCGCGCGCAGGCCGTAGAGCGAACTCGCATCGCTTCCCGTCGTCGCGGGAAGATCGAACGCGCGCGCCATCTCGGCGACCCGCCGTTCGCCGAGCGGGCGATCGACCCCGAACGCGCTGCTCACCGCGAGCGCCTCAACGTGGTGCTCGCGCTGCAGGAGCGCGATGGCTTCGCGTTGTGCCCGTTCGTCGCGCGCGTCGGCGAACGCCGCATGCGGCGCGAACGGACGCTCGCCGAGCGAGAATGCACGAACGCGCATCTGCATCCGTGCGAACGGCGCGGAGCCGTCGAGCAGGCCGAGGATGCCGACGCGCGCGAGATCGCCTTCGAGCAACGCGTTGGTCGCCTGGGTCGTAGAGTGCGCGACGAACGCGATGCGCGCCGGGTCGATACCCGAGGCGATCAATCGTTCGAGGCTCTCGCGAATACCTTCGGCGACGCCGCGCTCGGCTTCGTGCGTCGTCGGGACCTTGATGCGCGCGACGACGCTGCGTTCACGCGGGTCGATCGCGACGGCGTCGGTGAACGTACCGCCGACGTCGATACCGACGCGAAGCGGAGTTAACGTGCCGATCGTTCTCGCGCCGGAAGGCTCTTGGCGAGTTCGTCGTAGAGCATCGCCATCGTTTCGATGCCGCCGAAAAATTGCTTCAGCGAGAATTTTTCGTTCGGTGCGTGGATGCGATCGTCGGGAAGGCCGACCCCGATCATCACTTGCGGCAACCCGAACATGCGATCGAAACTTCCGACCGGCGTAATCGAGCCGCCGGTGCCGATAAAGACCGGCGCCTTGCCGAATCCGCGTTCCATCGCCGAGGCCGCCGCGGCGACGGCGGGGTGATCGCGCCCGATCAGTACGGCGCGCGCGGTACCCTCATCTTCGACGTGCACGCGCACTCCGGCAGGGGCGTGCGCGAGCAGATAGGATTTCACGGCATCGCGCACCGCGAGCGGATCTTGCGCGCCGACGAGCCGCGCGGAGAGCTTCGCGCACGCAAACGACGGAATCACCGTCTTATGCCCCGGGCCCTGATAGCCGCCCCAGATGCCGTTGCATTCCAACGTCGGGCGGTACCACATGCGCGCGAGCGGATGCACGCCGCGCTCTCCCCAGAGCTGGGGAACGCCGAGTTCGGCGGCCGACGCGTTCTCGTCGTAGGCGAGGGCGCGCACCTGCGTCTCGATCGCCGCGTCGAGTTCGGGCGCACCGTCGTAAAAGCCCGGCACGACGACGCGCGCGCGGTCGTCTTTGAGCGACGCGATCAACATCGCCAGCGCCTCGATCGGGTTGCGTACGAGCCCGCCGAAATAGCCCGAATGCAGATCTTCGCTCGGCCCGGTGACGCGCACATCCCAATGCACGAGGCCGCGAACCGAGGTGGTGAGCGCGGGAGTATCTTCGGCGTAGACCGCCGTGTCGGAGATCACCGCAAGATCGGCTTGAAAGAGATCGCGGTAACGCGCGAGCGCGCTCTCGAAATTCGGCGACCCGACCTCTTCTTCGCCTTCGATTAAAACGATGACGTTAATCGGCAGGTCGCCGCGTACGCGCACGTGCGCTTCGAGCGCGGCGAGATGCATGAGCACCTGCCCCTTGTCGTCGACCGCTCCACGGCCGTAGATATTTCCGTCACGCACCGTGCCTTCGAACGGGGGCGAGAGCCAGAGATCGAACGGCTCGGGCGGCTGCACGTCGTAATGCCCGTAGATGAGGACGGTCGGTTTCGCGGGGTCGTGTCCGTACCGGCCGTACGCGAACGGCGCGCCGTCGGTCCCGAGCAATTCGGCTTCAAAACCGATCTCCCGCATACGCTCCACGAGGAGTGTCGCGCAGCGCTGCATATCGTCGCGATGCTGAGGATTTGCTGAGACCGATGGGATCGCGATCAGCGCTTTTAATTCTTCGAGATAGCGGTCGTGCGATCTCCGTACGTGCGAGAGCAGCTCCTCGTCGTTCCCGATCATCGTAGGGCTATTCGCGCAATTGCGCCTCTACCTCTTTCGGCAGAACCGGCGCGCCGAGTTGAATCCGGCGCGTGCCTTTTCCGACGCGGACCTGGAACGAATGCGCGCGCCCATCGTACGATCGCGCCTCGGATTGAAAGGTGCCGTAATCCCACCACCACCGTCCGTCGATCTTGTCGACGATCTCGCCGGTGCGCATGCCCGCCGCCCACGCAGGCCCACCCGCTCGCACGTAGACGCGCATGTACCCGTCGACGGTTTTAAAGAGCGCGAAGTAATAGGTCGGTCGCAGGTTCGCCGGCAGCGAGAGCCCGTGCGCGAAGAGTACGTGCGCGCGAATCGGATGGCGGGCCCGCCACGCGAGCAAACGGCGCGCGCCCTGCGACGCCAGCCGTCGAACGAGCGCCGCGTCGGGATGCGGCACGACGGCATGGTCGTGCCATTCGCGCACCACCCACCCGCCGCAATCTTCGAGCCGCAGACCGATATCGAGATTCACGCCTTCCAGCAACGTAAAGCGCTGCCGACGCACGTAGACGTATGCGGCGTACGGCTTCGCCGAGCAATCGCGACGCTCCGGAACGGCGTGTCGGCGCTCCACCTGAAAGCCGGCGCGCGCGAGCGCTCCCGCCACGGTCGCCGCAGCGACGCGACCGAACCGCGTTCCATCGTCGTCGACGACGACGTGGTGCGCGGCACTCGGCGGCGCGAGGAGTCCCGGAGGAAACGGAGCGCTCGGTAAGGGTGCGGCGCCGGCGACGTGCAGGCTCACCGCGAGTAACGCCGCGAGAACCGCAACGACGTACTGATAGGGAAGCGTCACGAGCATCATGCGTTCGGTGCGATCGCCGGTCTGGTTCGCGACCCAGACGTTCGCGGTATTGGTCGGATCGCAAACATTTTGTACGGCGACCAACGCCATCACGCCGGCGACGAGCAGCACCGGCGCGATCGCATGCGCACCGAGCAACGCTGCGAAAAATGCGATACCGACGCCGAAGGGATTGAGCGGTCCTCGATAGAGCACCAGCGGGCTGAGCAACCCGAAGACCAGCACGAACGTCGTCGGCCGAGCGATCCAATCGCCGGCAATCGGCGCGAGCGCCGCATGCATCGCAGGCTCTTTTACCGCGACGAGCAGCATGCCGATGCCCATAAAGAGCAGCACGGCCGGAGCGACGTCTTCGATGCCGCGAATCGCCGCGCCGACGATGGTCTGCACGATCGCACGCGGGCGAACGATCGCCGCACCGAGAACGGCCGCGATGGCGAACGCGGCGACCGCGTCGAGATGAAAGAAAAAATAGAGCGGCATCGGCAAGAGCGGAACGAACATCGCGAGGACGGGAACGCGCCGCGCACCCTCTCCCTCAACGTCGACGATCTCCGCGTCGTCGTCGCGACGCGCTTCGCGCCAGGTCGCATAGTCGCGCTCGCGCGCGAACCCGACGATCGCAAAAGCGAGCAGGGCGACGGCGTCGATCGCGGCGAGTGCGAGTGCGAAGGGCAGCAAGCGGCCTTCGGAGACGCCGAAGAACGTGGTGTAGAAGGTCCAGTTTGCAATATTAAACGTAAATCCGAGCGCGAACGCCATGAGGAATAACGGCCCGGTGAGCCGCCGCGGGACGCCGACGGCGAGCATCGTCGGCAGCACGATCGATCCGACCATCACGATCGCGCCAAGCCCGGAGAGCGAGACGAAGAGCACCGCGGTCACCGCGCAGAGCACGAGTGCGAAGAGCAGCGGGTTCTCGCCGCCGTACTCCGCGGCAACGTTGACGATCGCGCGCGCGATGCCGGTATCGATGGTGACGCGGCCGAGCAACGCACCGAAGATGACCGCCGCGTACGCCGGCGCGAGCACCGTCACACCGCCCGAAAAAACGGCGCTCAGGCGCTCGGCCGGGACGCCCGCCACCAAGCAGAGCGCGATCGCCATGACCGGTATCGCGAGCAACGCCGGGAGGATACGCCGCACCATCAACGCCGCGCAGAGCGCGAAGACGGCGAGCATCAGCAACGCGCTCACGGAAGGCGCAACACCCGGTCGAGCGGAGGCAGCGTTCCGCGAGCGATGTAATCGTTATAGGTCGCCCGCTGGATGAGGTCGGCCCGCCGGATCGCACGTTGCGCGGCGAGGTGATAGCGCTCGAGATTCGAGGCGAGGTGCCCCGGCCGGCTCTCGTTGTTCCAGGCGCGCGCGTAGAGTGGGGCGAGCCCTTCGTACCAATCCCGCAGCTCCCAGAACCAATACTTGCACCACAACAGGTCGCGAAACGACGGCCCGTTTTTCTCGCCGATGTGCGCGCGCGCGTCGTCGTAGTAATACCGAACTTCGTGCGCTATTTGATAGGCGCGCGCGAGAACGTCGATGCGGCGCGCCGCGACGAATTCGGCGAACGCCGCTCCGCGATGTGCCGGCGGGACGCGATCGAGGAGATGCTGCTCGACGCGCTCGGCTTCGAGACGTATCGCTGCAAGATCGACGCCCTTCATGCGCGCTTCGTTCGTCGCGTCGAAGGGATCGCTCCAAAACAACCGGTCCGTCCATTCGTGCGGTGCGGCATCCAAGCGATGGACCGCGTCGGCGAGTGCGGCGACGTCGCTCGCATAGCGTGGGTCGTCGACGCCGAAGAACGTCTCCGGATACGCGCGCGCGAATGCTTGCGGCGAGAGATCGCGGCTATCCCATGCGTCGGCGGCGGCGTAAAGCACCGGGTACCACGTCGTCGCATAGAGCGTTTCGCCGTCGTCGTGCCAGACGGTTTGAAAGAGGCCGAGGACGTGTGCGGCTTTCCCTTCGTCGATGAAGCGCCGTTCGTTCGGAATCGCCGTGTCGAGATCGGGAAAGATCTCGCTCCAATTATTCGCTCCCGGCGCGACCATCTGCTGGAAGCCGTCGCGCGCGACGAGATCGATGTACTTCGTGAACGACGGGTCGTTTCCGTAATGCCAATTAATCAGCACGACGTTCTTGGGCAACAGCGGAGCGATCGCGGGATCGGCCTCCACGCCGTCGTCCCACAGCATCGTGCGCGCACCCGACGGCGCGATGGCCGCAGCGAGCGCGTCGACGTGATCGGCATAGACCCGCGCCTTTCCAAGTTTCTTCACCATCGCCGCGCTCCGCCCGTCGCCGAGCATCGCCGTTTCGTCGGAGCCGATATGGAAGAACGGCGGATGCGGCACCACGGCGAGTTCCTGGCGCACCAACCGCTCGGCGTACGCGAGCCCCGCCGGGTTTGCAGGCGAGAGCAAAAACCCGTGCGGCAACTCGGCCATCGCCGCGTACCGTTCGTACTTCAGCGTGTTATGCATGTGCGCGAAGGTTTGCTGTTCGGGAATCAGCGCGACGTGAAAGCGCGCCGCGTAACGCGCGAGCTCGCCGAGCTGCCGTGGAGTGATACCGTCGAGCGGAGCGGGAAGCGGATCGCTCGGGCTTACGAATGTGTTTTCCATGTACGGCGAGTAGCCGTTCATCTTGAACGCCGCGATCGTGCGAATGCGGCGACGAAAATAGCGCATCGTCGGCAGCGGACCGCGCGAAACGTCGTCGGAGAGAATGCGCCACCCTAACGCGGGGGCATCGACGACGCGCACGCACGGGGCGATCGCCCTGCCGGCGCGCGCGCGGATCAATTGCGCGAGCGTCGTCATGGCGTAAAATGCGCCCGCCGAATCCCCCGAGACCACCCACGCCCGCCCGTCGCGGACGGTGAGCCGATACGCCTGAGCGGGCATCGGCGCATGGCTGAAAAGAATGGCCGGACGTTTTGCGACCCGCAGCGGCGCGAGCCCGAGATGTTTGAGCCGACGGTCGAGAATCTCCACGCCGCCCGGATCGGCGGATACGGCAACGCTCGCCGGCGCCGCCTCGGAGCGGCAGGGCACGGTCGCAATGCTGCGCGGGCGCGGCAAGAGCAGCGGCGTCTGCCCGAGCGCAGCCCCCGTGGCGAGCAGTGCGAAGGCGATGGTCCCGATAACGCGGAGCATGGCCCGGCGGTTATCGCCAACGGAAGGCTTTCCTTTCAAAATCGAGCAGTCGAGCAGGTGCCCCCACGTATCCGAGCGGAAGGGGAATGCACTCTTCTCTACGTTCGGAGGACCCCGCCCGTGAAACGACTCGCTCTCCTGCTGGTCGCTCTCTCGTTCATCTCCGTTGTACCGGTTGAGGGTGCGACGATCAACCAGCTGCAGAACCTGCGCGGCAGCGTTTCCTACCAGCGCGGAGGCGGGAAGCCGCAAGCGCTACCCCAACGAACCGCGGTCGCGCTCACCGACAACGATTATGCGCTCACCGGCGCGGGGAACTCGCTCGCCGGCATCACCTTACCGGATAGTTCGCGCATCGAGATGGCCTCCGACACCCGGGTTCAGCTCTCGTATTTCCGGCAGTCGCGCATCGCACACGCGAAATTCCTGGTCTACCAAGGGAAGGTGCGCTTCCGCATCGAGCATCCGCAGGGCGCGCGTGCCGATTACGTCTTTCAGACTCCCAGCGCGCAGATGGCCGTCCGCGGCACCTTCGGCGACTTCTTCGTCTCACCGACGAAATTGATCGTGAACGTCTACTCGGTCAGCAACCCGAAATTACCGGTCGAAGTGACCTTCAAGAACGGTAAAAAAGTCTTCCTCGGCGCGGGGCAGTCGCTCATCGCCACGTTCGCGGGCGCGCAGGCCGCCGTCACCGTCGGTAACGTCAGCCGCCAATCGCTCTCGAATTTCTCGGAGTTCACCACGCCGAAGGGCGTTCCGGGCATCCTCAGCAGCACCGGTGCGGGCAGCGCCGCCGCGACCACCACGACCGCCGTCGTCGTCGGCGGAACGGCGGCAACCGCCGCGGCCGCCGGTTCGAAGGGCGGTGCCGCTCCCTCCCCGACCGCGCCGCCGACGCCGACCGTCGTCATCCCCATCGGCAGCCTCAACTGTCCGTCGCCGCCGCCCGGCGCCCCGGGAGCACCGAACGCCGTGCCCACACCGTGCGGCTCGCAACCGGTCGCGCCGCCCGGTAAACCGCCGGTGAAAGCAGCGCTCGCATTCGCCGGCCTGCTCGCGCTCGGCTTCGTCAGTCGCCGCTTGAAGAAGTGACGAAATGAAACTCCTCGCACTTGCGATGCTTGTGGCGATCCCGTGCGTCGCAAGCGCGCAAGGAGGGAAACTGCTCGAAAATAGGCACGGAAGCGTCGCGTTCCAACGAACCGGCGCCCGTGCCGTGCCGCTCGCGGAGCGCGCCTCCGTCAATCTTCGGGATAGCGACGAAGCGATTACCGGCGCGCGTTCGCTCGGCGCGGTGACGCTTCCGGATAGCACGCAGATTCTCATCGGCAGTTCGACGCGCGTGCAACTCGCGTTTTTCAACCAAGCCGAAACGACCTCGGCAAAATTCATCGTCAAGGATGGCCGGATCCGGTTCGCCGTTCACCATCCCAACGGCGCGAAGGCGAACTATCTCTTCGCCACGCCGACGTCACAGATCGCGGTACGTGGAACGCAGGGCGACCTGGAAGTCGATCCCAGCGGCACGATTCGCCTCAACGTGTATAAACTCGGCGACCCGAACCTTCCCGTGCTCGTCACCACCAACGCCGGGAAAACGTTCTCCGTTGCCGCAGGGCAAGGGCTCGTCGCGCGCATCGTCAACGGAGTGGTGCAGGTGGAGGTGGGGAAACTCACGCAGGCGTTGGTCGACCGTTTCACCGGAGACTTCGGACTGCCGTCCAACTGGAATCAATTGAAAAACGAGCTCTTACAAAAAGCCGCCCAGCAACTACCCGCCCCGCCGAGCCTGCCGGTACCGATTCCGATGCCACCGCGCTAGCAGGCGACGAGCGCCATGAATGGATTGATCGCGCTGCTGACGCTCTCGCTGCTCCTCGCAGCGGGGCTCGCCTTTTATGCGGTGACCATTCTTCGCCGCTACCTCACCGAGCGTGACGAGCATCGCCGCGTCCGCGCGCTCTTCACGCGCTACGTGCCGCCTCCGGTCGTCGACGAACTCCTCGCACGAAAAGACCCACGGCTCTTCGAGGCTCGTCAATACTACGCGACGATTCTCTCCTGCCGCATTCGAAACTTTGCGCTCCTCGCCGAAGAACTCAGCGCCGAAGAGACGCTCGCCTACCTCAACGAATTTTACGCCGTCGTCGGAAAGGCCGTGCAACGGCATCGCGGGATTATCGAAAGCCTTCGCGGCGAGACGGTCACCGCGGTCTTCGGCGTATTGGTGGAGGAGCACTTTCAGGAAGAACGCGCGCTACGCGCCGCGCTCGACATCGCCCGCATGATGAAAGCGATGGAGGGGCAATGGGCCGCACAGGGCCGGAAGATCTTGCACGTCGGGATCGGGGTGAATTCCGGCACCATCGTCGCCGGCGACACCGGTTACCAACAACGCCGCGAATTCGCGATCGTCGGCAACCCGGCGCAGGTCGCCGCGCGATTGGAGGGCGCATCGGAAGAGCTGAACGCCGGGATTCTCGCCTCCGAGGCAACCTTCGACGTCGTACGCGAGCTGTTCGTCGGCGTCCCCGCCAGTTCGCTGCCGCTTCGCGGCCTCAAGCGCTTACACTCCGCCTACGTGATCCGCGGTCTGACGCGCCGCGCCGCGAGCGAGGGTGCGATTTCGTTGCCGACGCGTGCGAGCGTCGCGCGCACCGTGCTGCGCGAGGAAGAAACTGCGACGATCTACGAAACGGTCGAGAACGCGAGCGCGACGGCGGGCGTCGACGAACGTATTGCATCCAATACCCCAGCACGTTCGGAGCGGTTCGTCGCTCCGGCGCCGCTGCGCGCCGAGCCGGTCCGGTTCTCGCAACTCGACGACGAGCAGCCGGTCCTTCCCGATCCGCCTTTTGCCGCGGGCACCTACGAAGACGACCAGGGGCCGCCGATTCAGCTCCCGCCCTAACGGCGGCCCGCCAATCCGCCGAGCCCTCCCGTCCGTTGATATGGATGCGGGTAGAGCTCCGCAAGGCCGCGAATATCGCCGACGTGAGCGACGATGCCGAACGCCTGATGGAACGGGTGCGAGCGCGGGATGCAGTTGCCTTCGAACAGCTCTACGACGAACATCATCGTATCGTCTGGTCGATTGCGATGCGAGTCCTGGGGGAGCGCGAAGCGGCGGAAGACGTGACGCAAGCAGTAT
>JAJXXM010000150.1 GCA_021781095.1 bacterium | reverse complement strand
GGAGGCTTACCTCGCCGCCCATCGAGATATTCTCGCCGGGACGATGCCGCTCGTCCTCGAGCCGGGGATCAGCGGGGCCGGCTCCGCCGCCCTGCGCGGCCATCCTGGGGTCGCCCAGCCGGTCCACGCCGACGAGGGCGTCGTCGTCGCGCCGACCGCCCGGATCGGTCCCAATGTCGTGCTCGGCGCCGGGACCCACGTCGGCGAGCGAGCGCTCATTCGCGACTCCGTGCTCTGGGATGGGGTTATAGTCGGTGATGACGCACGAATCGAAGAGTCCATCGTTGCGAGTCGCACGCGTATCGGGGCGCGCGCTACCGTTGGGAGCGGTAGCGTGATCGGCCACGACGTGGTGATCGAATCGGGTCGCATGCTCGAGCCGGGCGCCCGCGTCGGCGCGCAGACGGCGATGCGGTAGAACGCCGTGCCGAGCGTGCTCTTCCTCAGTTCCTTTCCGCCTCGCGAGTGCGGCATCGCGACCTTTACCTCCGATTTGGTGAGTGCGATCGATCGCGAAGAAGGCACGAGCAGCGAGGTGATCGCGGTGAACGAACCGGGCGGCGATCTCCGCCGGTATCCGGCGCGCGTCTACGCGCGCTTCGACGAGCGCGATCGGCAGGCGTACTCCGAGATCGCCGCGCGTATCGACGCGCACCCCGCGACGATTCTCAATATCCAACACGAATACGGCCTCTTCGGCGGCGAGCGCGGCGAGTGGCTCGTCGATCTCGTGCGTCAAGTCGCGAAGCCGACCGTCATTACGATGCACACCGTGTTGCCCGAGCCCGATCCGGTGATGCTGCGCGTCGCGCGATCGCTCTGCGATTTCGCGAGTGCCGTCGTCTCGCTCTCCGATACCGGGCGCGATCTGCTCGAGCACGTCTACGGCGTCAATCCGGTAAAGCTGCACGTCATTCCGCACGGCGTTCCCGACGTGCCCTTCCGCGATACCGCTGCGGCGAAAGCGAGTTTCGGCATCGGGCAGCGCACCGTGATTTCGACCTTCGGCCTGATCAATCGCGGTAAAGGGCTCGAATACGCCATCGATGCGATGGCTGCGGTCGTGCGCCGTCATCCCGAAGCGCTCTATCTCATTCTCGGCGAGACGCACCCGGTCGTCCGGAGGCAAGAAGGCGAATCGTATCGCGAATCGCTCCAGGAACTCGTGGTCGCCAAGGGGCTGCGCAATAACGTGCAACTCATCGATAAATACCTCACCATGTCCGAATTGCTCGCCTATCTCGAAGCGACCGACATCTATCTCACGCCCTATCTCAACCTCACGCAGATCGTCTCGGGGACGCTCGCCTACGCGTTGGGATGCGGCAAAGCGATCGTATCGACGCCCTATCTCTACGCGCAAGAATTGCTGGCGTTCGGGCGCGGGAGGCTCGCGGAGGTGCGCGATGCCTCGTCGATCGCCGCGCAGCTCACCGCGCTCCTCGACGATCCAAGCCTGCGGCGAGCGACCGAACGCCGAGCGTATCGGTACGCCCGCGCGATGACGTGGCACGCCGTCGCCACCGCCTACGAGCGGCTCTTCAGCGAACTCACCGAGCCTCGCCCGGCGACGCTGGCCCACACCGCGTAGGCGCATGTTTCCATCGCTCGCCCATCTCGCATCGCTGACCGACGATGTCGGCACGATCCAGCACGCCTTCGGAACGTTGCCCAATCGCGCGACCGGATACTGCACCGACGATCTCGCGCGCTCGTCGATCGTCGCGATCCAGCATCAAGCCCTCGATCCGTCGAGCGCCGACGCCGAACGCATCGCGCATACCGCGCTCGCCTTTCTCCTCCACGCGCAACTTCCCGACGGTCGCTTTCATAACTTCATGAGTTACGGCCGCGAGTGGCTCGACGACGTCGGCACCGAAGATAGCTGCGGCCGGGCGATTTGGGCGCTCGGGCACGCAAGCGCGCACGCGCGTCGCGACGATTGGCGCGATCGTAGCGCCGCGGCGTTCGAGCGCGCGCTTCCTACGATCGAGGCGTTTACGTTTTTGCGTCCGCTCGCGTATGCCGCGCTCGGGCTCTCCGCCGCGCGCGCGCGCGGCGCGGTCGCAGCCGCGGTTTTGGGACGACTCCGAGCGGCGTTCGCAGCGAATTCCGGCGACGATTGGCACTGGTACGAATCGCAGATGACCTACGACAACGCGCGGCTACCGCTGGCAGAGCTGCTCCTCGCCGATCTTCTCGGCGACGCCGAGGCCCGCGATGAGGCGCTGCTCGCCCTCGCGTTTTATCGCTTGCAAAACCTCGAAGGAGCGCTCTTTTCGCCGGTCGGCAACCGCGGTTGGCTCTCGCGCGGCGGCGAAAGGGCGCGTTTCGACCAGCAACCGCTCGAAGCGGCGGCGGCGGTCGACGCGTTTTTAGCGGCCGATCGGGCCGGGCTGCGGGGCGCTCGCGCCGATGCCGAGCGGGCTCTACAATGGTTTTACGGGCAAAACGTGCTGGGGATTCCGCTGGTCGACGAGCGCGGCGGTTGCTCCGACGGCGTCGATGCCGACGGGCTCAACGCCAATCGCGGTGCCGAATCGACGCTGGCGTACCTCATGGCGGCTCAAGCCTGGGAATTATCGTAAAACTCGCTCCACGCCGAGGCCTTTCGCTCGCAGGCGTCGAAACCAGAACAATGCTCCAACAACGTGATGCTCTCAACGCCGTGCAAACGGCGGCTGTATCGCACGGGGACGGCCCGTGTTTGATCTTCGCCGGCGCCGGGAGCGGCAAAACCCGCGTTCTGACGCACCGTATCGCCTATCTGCTTGAAGAGCATGGTGTGGCGCCGGATTCTATTTTAGCGGTCACATTCACCAACAAAGCTGCCGGCGAGATGAAAGCTCGCCTCGAGCGCATGATCGGTGCGACCGCGCGCGAGCTTTGGGTCGGCACGTTCCACGCGATGTGCGTGCGCATTCTGCGCCGCGACGGCTCGAAAATCGGCATCGAGAGCAATTTCGCCATCGTCGACGACGGCGACCAACGGTCGCTGGTGAAAGAAATTCTCGACGAACTCGACTACGACGAACGGCAACTCAGCCCCGGTTTCTGTCTCAGCGAAATCTCGAAGGCGAAGAACGCGTTGGTTTGGCCGGATGCGTTTGCGAAAAAGCAAAAAAATGCGCTCGGCGAGCGTCTCGCAAACGTGTATCGCGAATACGATCGCAAACTCCGTGAGGCGAACTCGCTCGATTTCGACGATCTCATCGTGCGTGCGATCGATCTCTTGCAGCGCGACGCAAAAACGCTTGCGAAATACCGCGCGCGTTTCTCGTATATCCTGGTCGACGAATACCAAGACGTCAACATGGCGCAGTATACGCTCGTCTCGATGCTCGCCGGAGAACACCGCAACATCACCGTCGTCGGCGACGACGACCAATCGATCTATTCGTGGCGTGGCAGCGACCACCGAATGATCTTGCGCTTCGAGGAAGATTTTCCGGGCGCGAAGGTGTTCAAACTCGAAGAAAACTATCGCAGCACGCAGCACATTCTCGAAGCGGCCAACGCTTTGGTCGCCAACAATAAGACGCGGGCGAAGAAGAAGCTCTTCACCAAGCGGGCCGAGGGCGAGCCGGTGGTTGCGTACCGCGCGCCGACCGAGCGCGACGAAGGCCGCTTCGTCGTCGAAAAGGTGAAAGAACTCGTGCGCGACGGGCTCGCCTATCGCGATTTTCTCGTGCTCTATCGCACGAACGCGCAGTCGCGCATTTTCGAAGAAGCCCTGATCGCGGAGGGCATTCCCTATCGCGTCGTCGGCGGCGTCGGCTTCTACGCGCGTTCGGAGATTAAAGACGCGGTTGCCTATTTACGGTACCTCGCCAACCCGCGCGATTCGATTGCGTTCAAGCGCATTATTAACGTGCCGCGTCGCGGGATCGGTTCGCAGACGCTCGGCGCGTTAGTTGCCGAAGCGACGCGAGCAAAAGTCGCCGTCGGCGAAGGGCTCTTCGATGCGGCGCTGCTCAAGCGCGCGGTAC
>JAJXXM010000276.1 GCA_021781095.1 bacterium | reverse complement strand
TCGCGGCCGTCCCGGTGGGCAGCGCGTGGTCGTCGACGCCGCCGGAAATGTCGTCGCCGCCGATCGTCTGCCCGACAAGGCGCCGGTACCCGGCGACACACTGCAGCTCTCGGTGAGTCTGCGGCTCGAACGCATCGTCGAAAGCGCGCTCGCCCACGGCGTTCAACGCGTGCAACGCGGCGAAGCGGTCTCCGGAGCGGTCGTTGTCGAGGACCCGTGGACCGGCCGCATTCTCGCGATGTCGAGCTATCCCGATTACAACCCCAACGATTTCGCGCTCGAACGTTCGCGAAAGATTTCGTTCTATCTCACCGATCCCGCGCAACCGCTCTTCAATCGCGCGATCGCCGCGGCAACGCCGACCGGATCGACCTTTAAAATGGTGACCGGTTCGGCGGCGATTACCGTCGGCGTTATTCGCCGCAATCAAGTCGTCTACGATAACGGCGCCTGGAACTGCGACGGCTACATCGCGCGCGATATCGTTTCCGGCGGGCTCGGGTTCACGACCTTCGTTCCGGCGCTTGCGGCTTCATCGGACGGCTATTTCTATCGCCTCTCGATGGGGCTCGGCCTCAAACGTCTGCGAAAGTTCGCGCTGCTCTACGGCCTCGATGCGCGTACCGGCATCGATCTTCCCGGTGAGAATAAGGGGAACTGGCCGACCAACGCGTGGATGATGAAGAATTACGGCGTGCCGCAGGAGCCGAGCGACGCGTGTTTTCTCGGTATCGGGCAGGGCGCGATGCAAGCGACGCCGTTACAGATCGCCAACATTGCTTCGGCGGTCGTCAACGGCGGCACGCTCTATCGGCCGCATATCGTCACGCGCATTCTCACCCCCGACGGCAAAACGCTGAAGGTCTTTCCCCCGGCGATCATTCGTCACGTTCCGGTGACGCAAAAATCTCTCGCTGCGGTTCGTGCGGGCATGGCGCAAGTGACCTCTGCCGTCGGCACCGCCTATGGCCTCGCGATTCCGGGCTTCCCCTTTGCCGGAAAGACGGGCACCGTTGAGACCGACGGCGGGAACGGACCGAACACGACGTGGTTCGTCTGTTGGGCGCCGCTGAAACATCCCAAGCTGGTCATCGCGGTTTACGTCGATCGCAGCGGCGGCTACGGTGCGAACGTCGCCGCACCGATCGCGCGAAAAATTATGATCCGCTATTTTCGCTTGAAGCTCTAGTTCTCACACCTGCGCATCGAGTTTCGTCAGCGCTGCGAGCGCGCCGTCGAGCAGCGTATCGAGTACGCGATCGCTATGTGTCGCGATGACGCGATGAAATTCCGCGACGGGAAGTTCGCAGAGTACCGCGAGGCTCTCCGCAGCACGTGCGCGGTATTGTGAAAGAATATCGAGCTCTTCGCCGCGGAAGAGCAGTACGGTCGGAAGCAACTGCACGTTGATCACCCAAGGAAGCGCCGAACCGATCGCTTCGTTTTCGAGCCGCGCGCGCGCCCGATCGAGTTCGTCGAGATCGACGGTGCCGGCAAGGAGGCGCATCGCTCCGGTCGCGACCGGCATCTGTGCTTCGCCCGGTGTTGCAAGCAGTGCATCGAGCAACGAACGTAACGCCAACCGCCCGGCGCCGTCCTCGATATCTTTTCCGGAGACAACCGGGCGCGGGCGATTGAGCGTCATCACCAGCCGCGCAATCGGCGCGTTCATCGCTTCGCGCGCATCGCGGAGCGCCGCATCGAGCGCCGGTGTCGCCCCGACCGCTCGCTCCGGCAACAACCGCCGCACGGCGATCAGGTGACGCAGCATGCCGCCGCTATCAGCTCGTTCGATCGTGCGCAACTCGTCTTGAAGGCGGAGATGCGCGAGATCGAGCACGAGCGTTGCCTTCGCTCCGCGCGGACGCGCCGCAATGCTCGCTCCGCGCGCGGGTTCGGGAATCGTTGCCGCGCTCGGTTCCGACGGCTCGGCAATCACGAGGTCGGGAAAGAGCGCTCGCAGCGTTCGCGCCATCGAGCGCTTCCGCTCGTCCTCGCAGATCGCGAGATACTCTTCGACGGCTTTGCGATCGCCACGGGCGACCAACGCGTGTGCTGCCGCGGTCGCAACCACTTCGCTAGGATCGGTCAATGCGTACGCCAGCAGCGCTGCGCTTCGATCGTCGTGACGCTCTTCGATTGAAAACAAGAGATCGCAGCGCGCCGCTTCGGGCAGCTGCGAGAACTCCGCTTCTTCACGTTCTCCCCAAATCGGTTCGACGACGCTTTGCGAGATCGGCGAGAGCTCGGAGGGCGAAGCCGTGCGCTCCGCGCGTTCGACCGATTCATGTCTCGGCAAAAACCGTGCGAGCACGATCGCGATCGCGCCGATGATAAAGAGCGTAACGACCATAAGCGCTACATTCATCGCGGCTGCGCGCTCGCAAGGCTTTCGCGCAACGCTGCAAGTGCGCGGTCGAGCGCTTCATCGGAGCTTCGCGTCAAGCGGTCGAGAAAATCAGCGGGCGCGAGTGTGACGAGCTCGCCGAGCGTCGCACAGAGCGCACTGCGGTATTGCGCGAGCGGCGCGCTGTCGTCGGGAAGCAGATGCGCGAGCGCAAACCACGGCAGCGCACTCGCCGCCGGCGATTCAGGCAAGCGCTCCAAGAGCGCGCGCAACGTCGACGCGTTCACGTGCCCGCGCAGCGACGCAATGTTTTCCGCCGGTAACGATGGTTCGCCGTGCGCGATCGCGGCGTCGGCGAGCGCAGCTTCGATCGCCTGCCGCAGCGCAGGTGTCTCGAGTTCACGTTCCACCATCGCGTAATGGGCGATCCGCAGTTTGATAAAGAGCCGGTCGAAGGCATCGCGCAACATTTCGCGCAGCCGATCGAGCGTCGGAAGCGGCGCCGACCCGATTGCATCGGGAAGCAACGCTCGTAGTGCGAAGAGGTGGCCGACGATGCGACCCGGACGAATCTCGCCGAGCTGTCGTTCGATCTGCAAGAGCCGTTCGGGGCTCAGCGAGAGCAGCGTCCCGATCTGCGACCTCGCCGACGAAGCAACGCCGTTCGCTTCTGCATTCGTTACGATCGGTTGCGGTGCCGGAATCTCCGGAGTCTCCGGAATCTCCGCATGCGCTCGCTCCTCCACCGCACGTTGCTCGGCGATCGGGCTTCCAACGACGCCGTCGAGCCCGAAGGGCAACCCGGCGATCGAACCGGCAAGTAGCGGCGCCGAGCGAACGAGCAACTCTTCGGAGATCGCTTCATTGCTGCGTTCGCCGTCATACGAAACATGCGCCCGGCGGAAGATACGCTCGCCGAGTTGCAGCTGATTGTGCGCGATATCACGCCACGAAATGACCGCTTCCACTCCGGGTTCGACGGCGGTGAAGACGATGCCGCGTTCGGCGGCAAAAGGCGGCCTCGCGCCGATATCGCGCACCGGCACGCCGTTGACGGCCGTTGAATTCGGCACGTAAATGAGCGTCGGCGGCTGCTCGATCGCGACTTCGACGCGCCGTGCGACGCCGTCGCCGACGTTGCGCAAGCGAAGCGTCCAATCGATGCTCTCGCCGGCCCCGATGCTATCGTTCGGCGTGCTGCGTAACAGCGCGCCCGTGAAATCCGGTTCGGCGGTCGTTTCGATGACGAAACGTTCGAGTTGCACGGGAACCATTTCGTCGGCGGTCACCACCGCTTCCAACGCGAGCGGGAATTCACGCGCGAGATTGCGCAGCAGGCGAATTCCGACGAAGACTTCGGCGCTCGCGCCTGCGGCGATATCGCCGACATCGAGCGCGGAATTCGCCCGCTTTGCACCCTCGACGCTTTCGATTCGTGCCTCCGGCGCAAGAAAGAGACGAACGCGAACGTTTCGCGCGCTGTCGCTACCGACGTTTTCAAGCGCGATCGTCACCGTCGTCACACGATTCGGACGAAGCGGTTCTCGCTCGCGACGGTCGAGGCGCGAGCGATCAGGAGTAAACAATGCGTGCGAATCGACGATCCAGCGAATCTCACCGAGCGCCTGCTCTCCGAGTTCTTGCGAGATCGG